>NZ_FNCS01000009.1 GCF_900100665.1 Pelagibacterium luteolum | reverse complement strand
CAGCCTTCAGCCAGCCTGACAGCTTCTCGGCAAACGGATCGATCTTGCTCGGCCGCTCGGGCACCTTGAACTTCGGCTCAACCGTATCGGACCGAAGATATTTGCGAATAGTATTACGGGACAGACCTGTGCGCCGCGAAATCTCCCGGATCGAAAACCCGTCCCGGAAATGCCAGCGCCGGATAACGCTCAAAAACGCCATGTCCAACACTCCTCAATCTCCTGCCCAAAACGAGCAGGATAGCGTTCAAACATGGGTCAAATCTCAGTGGAAAAATCCCTCAGTACCGGGTCAGATCTCAACGGCAATCAACAACTGGAGCTGACCTGATACGCCGTCGCGCTTTGGCAGCGCCGGGGCCAAGATCATTCGTCGTGCGCGCCAAGAGTTGAATCTGGGCGAAAATCTCGACGGCATCTACCAAGAGCTGGTTCACTTCAACCACGCTACGGTCCAGGGTGAAGCCCTTCACGACCAGCGGGGAGAACGTGATGCCGGAGAGCCCCTGTTCAATCCCGCCACGACTAAGGTCGGGGAGGCTCCTCTATTCCAATCGCAGATCGACGATAGCATCCTATCGCTTCCGCCTTCTGCAGCCCCGGCGTCTGAGCCTGTGCCGAGTGTGTCGAATGGAACTAAGCAAAGCGATGTCATCCCGACGTTGCGGGGCCTCATGGATGACTACTTCAAGAGGGACGGCGGAGGCACCGGCTCGGACGACCAAACCAATATCAGGCGTGCGGTTCGGTTATTCGAGGATCTGTGCCCGCAGGTCCAAACCATGCTTGTGCCTGAGATTCCACTACGGCTCTGGGATGAACTCTACGAATTCGTCCAGTTCATCCCCTTGCAGCGAGGGACCAAGAGTCCAGAGAACCTCGTCGCCTTCACTCGCGAAAAGCTCGCCTTGGGTACTCCTATCCACGACTTGGGCCAGCAACACTCAACTCCAATTACTTGGGCGCGATCGCCCGGATAGTTCGCCATGGCCACAATAGGCGCCTCTACAACTATCAACCACCGCCTCTTGCGATCGCAGAGAAAAAACGCGTCACCACAAGTGCCAAAAAGGTGCCGCTCTCTCCGGAGGAAATTACTGCTGTCACATCGTGCCCGGTGTATGTCCGCAGCGCGTCACGCCATCACAGATATTCGCCCGGAACTGAAATCTTTGCCGACGATCACATCTATTTGTCCCCCTTGATCTCCACGCACACTGGTATGCGCGTGACCGAGATCGGCATACTGCGTCTCGATCAGCTGCAAACTTGGTTCGGTTCTTGACTGCAAGAGCCCGCCCTTGCAAGGACGCTGCAGGCATTCTGGATATGTCTTCACGAGGGGCATATTCTCGACCGGCAATGTTACAGTAGACCGACTGTAACCTAGACCGATGAAAGTGACGCCATCCTAGAATCGACGTGTGCTTGATTAAACCTGTCGGGGCCCGGGCGTGTAGTATCCGACGAGTTCTCGGGTCGGCGTATCCGCGATATAATAGGGCTAAGGCCATCACGATGTCCGACCTCGTAACATTGGCCGCGCAGGGGGCGCCCCTACACCTCCGTCCAGGTTTCAAAGAATGACCTTGTGGACCAAATGGTGGCTGCAGCGGTTTCCTGAACATGCGCTCGTCCGCTCCCCAACCCAATCAAGTCATCCGCTGGGGGATTCTCCATTACAATGGGACGGCGCATTGGGGGCCGATTGCGGTCAGTCCGGTTTTGGCGAGGAATTGGAGAAAGCCGACATCCAGCATCCGACACCGTTGCGGCCGACGTGCTCTCCTTGAGCCCTTGACGCAACACAAAGAGATTTTGTGCCCCGATCGCCAGGGGCAAAGTCGGTCGAAAAGTTGCAATTGCTGACAGCGGCGCTAGATCAAACCCGCTTTGGCCAAATCGGTCATCAACGCCCGCGTGCCATAGGTCCATGCTCGGCACCCTGTCGAATGTCGCACTGTAGCGACCAAAGCGCCGAGGGTCGGCGTCGAGATCGTCACCACGTCGCCGAGCTTGTGGGTAAACCCCTTGCCCGCCCCGTCGCGGTCCTGGACCGGCGCGAACATCGTCCCTAGATACAGCACTAACCCGTCAGGATATTGATGATGATCTCCGATCGCTGCGGCCACAAGGCTTTCGGGCGTGCGCGAAATCTGGCTCATCGACGACGACCCGTCGAGAACGAACCCGTCCTCGCCCCGAACCTCGAGCCCGATCTCCATCTCTTTTACGTCCTGAAGCGAAAATCCATCATCGAACAACCGGATAAACGGCCCTAGCGCGGCGGACGCATTGTTATCCTTCGCCTTGCCCAGGAGCAGCGCAGAGCGCCCTTCTACGTCGCGCAAATTGACGTCGTTGCCCAGCGTCACGCCCACAATCCTGCCCTTGGACGAAACCACTACGGCCACTTCCGGCTCGGGGTTGTTCCAGGTCGAAATCGGATGCAACCCGACCTCAGCGCCATGCCCGACGCTGGCCATTGGCTGGCACTTGGTAAAGATTTCGGCGTCCGGCCCGATGCCGACTTCGAGGTACTGGCTCCAGACACCCTTTTCGACAAGCTTGGCCTTGACCGCCATGGCCTGTTCCGACCCCGGAACCAGCTGCGACAGATCTTCCCCGATAAGTTCGAGAATTTCCCCACGCAGTTGATCGGCACGACCGGCGTCGCCCTTGGCTTGCTCCTCGATCACCCGCTCGAGCAGGCTGACGACGAACGTCACACCCGATGCCTTGACCGCCTGAAGATCGACCGGCGAGAGCAATTCCACCCCTTCGGCCGTCCCGGCCAGAAACGCATCGAGATCGGCAACGGCCTTACCCTCGACCGAAGCCACATAGCCTGCCGGATCGTCCATCTCGCAAATATCGCGCACGGTCGGCGCGGCCTTGGCGGTGATGTCGAGCACCTTGCCTTCGCGCACCGTCACAACCCGCGGATATCCCCCATCGGCCAGCTTGACGCGGCCAAGAAAAACACCTTCCTCAGGTAGAGGGATGACAAAGTTTGATGCGGGTACAGTCGTGGACGCAATCATCACGCCTCGACCTCACGCGGCACCCATTTCAAGATGTGCTCACCGACGGTGACCAACTCCTTGCGCTGATTGAAAACCTCGATTTTGGCTTTCGTCCTCAGACGATCACGATCGACCTCAATGATTTCGTAGTGCACGGTGACTGTGTCGCCGAACAAAACGGGCGCCAGCATTCTGATGCGATCATAGCCCAAAGAGACGGGCGTCGACTCCACGCCACGCGCTAGACACCGTTCAATTAGCATCGTCGACGTCGTCGACATAAAGCCGATGATCAATGCGCCATGCGCGATGCGCTGGCCAAATTTGGATGTGCGCATGAACTCGGCGTCAACGTGGTTGCCGCCCAAGTCTCCTGTGATGCCGGCGAAGAGATAGACGTCACTTTCGGAAACAGTTTTTGAGAACCGGACAGTTTCTCCAAGTTCGGCATTGATGTTGTTCATCGAAGATCTCGCGTAATGGAATTATTCCAAGGGTTGGCCGGTAACGACGGCGCCCGACGTTGTAAATTGACCGATCTGGTCTGCGCTAAATCCCAGATCGGACAGGATGGATTGGGAATGCTCTCCGAGGCCCGGGGGAGGCATGCGCATTTCGGGAACTCTGCCATCGTACTTGAGCGGGTGGTTCACCAAGGTGGCGTCCCCACCTTTCAATGCAAGCGTGCTAAAAACGCCGTTGTGCAGGGCTTGGGGATCGAATCTCAGATCGTCGTAGTTCGATACGCGCTCATACCAGACGCCTGCCGCGTCAAAGGCTTTTGCCAAGTCCTCAAAGCGCCAAGACTGGAGCTCCTTTGCGACTGTAGCGGCGACAAGATCGCGGTCCTTATAGGCATTTTTGCTTGCAACTTCCGAGATCGATGCGCTGCTTAAAGCCTCGGCTATGCGCGCCACTGGATTGAGGGAAATTGCAACATAAGCATCGTTGAGAGCATAGACACCGTATGGGGCTTCATGGAACCATGTGCCCACATTGGGGTGCCGCTCGAACGCTTTGGCTGACTGGCCGGACGAGTAATAAAGGGTAAGGGACTCGGTCTGGAGGTCAATGCCCGCGTTAAAGAGGCTGCTTTCGATCCGCGTTCCCTTGCCGGTTTTCAACTTCCCTGCGTATGCAGCGGCGATCCCCATCGCTAGCAACGCGGCCCCGTGCTGATCGACGACGGCAAACCCCGTGGCTGTCGGTTCAGACCCGCTCGCGCTGATTAGGCCAGCACGCGCTTGGATGAGCAAATCCTGCCCTGGTCTGTCGCGCAACGGACCATCGGCCCCAAAACCGGTTGCCGAGACATATATGATGTCAGGTTTGATCTTGGCCACCGCTTCATAGCCGAGCTTCAGCCGATCCATCACGCCGGGACGGTAGTTTTCAAGAATAACGTCCGCTGTAGCGATGAGCTTTTCCAAAATCTCTGCGCTGTCGGGATTTTTGAGATCCAGAGCCAAGGAACGTTTATTGCGATTGGCGCTGAGGAAAAACGCGCTCACATCGTCAATGAATGCTTCGGCACCGGCCCAGTGGCGCTCAAAGGCGCCTTTGGTCGGTTCGACCTTGATGACGTCGGCACCCATGTCCGCCAAATATTGAGCAGCAGCAGGCCCCTGGAGGTAATGGCAAAAGCTAAGAACGCGCATGCCTTCGAGCGGAAGTGCGGAATTTGAACTGTCTGAATAAGTCATTGCGGGATGTCCATGTTAGTAAAATTCGATCATGCTCACTGGTTGGCTATGATGGGCTGGCATCCCCGGACAGCAATTGGCGTGCAATGACCAGTTTCTGGATTTGGCTGGTGCCTTCCCAGATGCGATAGACGCGAATGTCCCTGTAGATTCTTTCGACCTCAGCCTCGGTCGAATAGCCATAGGCGCCATGGATCTGGACGCTTTGGTCGACGACCTTTGCTGCTATCTCGCTGGCAAAGAGCTTGGCTTCCGCCGCCTGGCGTATCGGCGTGGCACTCAGGTCTCGCGCTTTGGCGGCGCGATGGGTCATCAGCCTTGCAGCTTCGATGGATGTGGACATCTCGGCCAACATGAACTGGATCGCCTGTAAATTGGCGATTGGTGCACCAAATGCCTTGCGCTCTTTGGAGTATGTAAGCGCCAGATCAAAAGCGGCCTGGGCCATCCCGACCGACTGCGCTGCCATCCCGATCCGGCCCGAATTTAAAGACGTTAGCGCCTTTTTGAGCCCCTGCCCTGGTGCGGCTAGCACATGGCTGTCGGCTACAAAACAGTCGCTAAAGACGAGCTCACCCGTAGCAAGCCCCTTAACACCCATGACAGGCGTCTTAGAGCCGCGAATAAACCCCTCACTGTCGGCGCTCGCCAGAAACAGTCCAATGCCGCCCTTCCCGAGCCTCAAATCGCTGCTTGCGACAACAATGGCCAAGTCACAAACGCCGGCAAAAGTAATAAATTGCTTGGTTCCGTTGAGTAGGTACCCGCCCTCAACAGGGCGGGCAGTGGTGCGAATTGCAGAGACGTCCGAACCGGCATCGGCTTCGGTTTGAGCAATAGCGCATATGATCTCGCCTCTCCCCATGCGTGGCAGCAGATCTTGTTTGAGCGCTTCGCTGCCATTCGACAGAATGGCATCGCACATGAGTTTATTGACCATCTGCGCATCGGCGACGGCGGCTGAGCCCTTAGCCAGTTCCTCTTGGACCATTGCCCAGGCAAGCGTCGTGGCATCCAATCCACCAAACACCTCGGGCAGCGTCATCGCCAAAAGGCCCATCTCACCCATCTGTCGATAGAGCTCGAAGAAGAATTTGTCGTCCCGGTCGATCGCTGCGGCGGCGGGACGCACAGCATCCGCCACAAAGGCTCGCGTGGCCTCGCGGACGAGGCGCATTTCGCTGTCGATATCCATGATCATCCATGTGTGGTCGGAAGTTACAATGGGCCACGTCGGTCGGTTCAAACCGACCGACGTACCATCTCAGCTACTAAAGCTGCTCTTGGATGAGTTCGAGGTTGGCTTCGCCATCTGGAATGCCTTCCAGCAGCCGTGGCCACAGCGCCAGCGCTGCGTCCTGAAACTCGGCAAGATCAGGCTCGTTGATCGCGACCCCGCTCTCTTCGAGCGTAACCAGCGCGTCTGCATAAGTCTGTTTGTACGCTTCGAGAGAGGCATCGCGGGCTTGAGCCGAAGCTTCTCGGACGAGTTCTTGCTGCTCGGGTGTCAGCTGATTGAAGATAACATCCGACATGACCAGCATCGACGGCATGTAATGGATCTTGGTCATGCTGAAGTTATCGATTACTTCAACAAACCTGTCCTGGACTACCTGCTCCGGCGAGGCTTCAGCACCATCGACAACGCCGTTTTGCAGCGCCACGAAGACTTCACTGTAGGCCATCGGAGTCGATTGAGCGCCTAACGCATCATAAGTTTCGATAAAGCCCGGGCCCTGAAGAACGCGGATCTTGAGTCCCTGCATGTCCTGGACAGAGTTCACAGGACTGGTTCCAAAAACACTGCGCTCAAAGACGGAGAAAAAGTTCATTCCGACCATGCCGGCAGACGACAGTTTTTCAAGAAACATATCCCCTACAGGTCCCTGCAGAACACCATTGGCCTGATCGACCGAGTCAAACAGATATGGAAGCGAAAAGACGCCGAATTCTGGAAGCGTATTTTCGAGCGGTGGCGCTGCAGTGATGAACGCGCCAATCGATCCCGTGCGAGCCGACTGAATCATCCGCACTTCACCGCCGAGCTGGCTCTGGGGAAATATAGAAACAGTCAGTTCGCCGTCGCTGCCAGCTTCCACGACTTCCTTGAACTTTTCGGCGGCTACTTGATAGTGACTGTCGAGCGCCAAGGTGTGGCCGAACGTGATGTCGAGCGCTGATGCGAGCGAGGGTAGTGAAATAAACACTGAACTCAGTGCAAGCGACTTCAGAATATTCATAGGTACCTCCCTTTTTTGACCTATTGAACGAAGACGAGCGAGAGTGCCGGCACGTATGACAACAAGAAGATGTTGAAGACGAGCACGGCGAGAAAGAGCAAAAGTGGCTTGATAATCTGATCGAGCCGGATGCCAGCGACTTCACAGGCAATAAAGAGATTGACGCCGACCGGCGGCGTCACCATGCCGACCGCCAAATTGACGATCATGATGATGCCAAAGTGAATCGGGTCGATGCCGTAGTTCGAGGCGATCGGCCCCAAGATAGGCGCGAGAATGATAATCGCCGCCAAGGTCTCCATGAACATCCCCACCACCAGTAGCAGGACATTAACAATGAGAAGGAAGACCAGCGGATTGTCGGTCAGTGAACCGAGCCAAAGACCGATTTGCTGAGGGATTTGACTGATGGTGAGCAGGAAAGCCAGTGCCGACGCGAAGGCGACAATCAGCAAGATACCAGCCGATATGAGAGCCGAGCGCACAAAGATCGGTCCGAGATCACGCCACGTCAGCTCGCGATAGATAAACAGGCTCACCACCAGTCCATAAGCGACCGCGACGACTGCCGCTTCAGTTGGGGTAAATGCTCCCGAATATATTCCGCCAAGGATGATAACCGGCATCAGGAGCGCGAACAGGGCTTTCCATCCGGCTATGAGTGCATTTTTCAGCCATTCCACCGGATGCACCCGCACCACCGTGTCGAACCCCTGAACATAAGCGGCGGCGATCGAGGTTACGATCAAGCTGGCCCCGATGATCAGGCCAGGTATTATGGCCGCGAGAAACAGTGTTGCAATCGACTGGTTCATGACCAGCCCATAAATAATGATCGGCAGCGAGGGGGGAATGATGACCCCTAATTCGCCCGACGCTGCGACGAGCGCAGCGGCATAGTTTTTTGGATAGCCCTTTTTGACCATGGCAGGAATGGTCGTTGAGCCGACTGCGGCAGTCGTTGCAGACGAAGAGCCCGATATCGTCGAGAACATAAGGCTTGTAAGGACCGCGGCGGCACCCAATCCGCCGCGCACCCAACCAACCAAAGCGTTCGCAAAATTGACCAGCCGTTGCGAGATGCCGCCGACCTGCATCACGCCACCGGCCAGGATGTAGAACGGCACGGCCATCAGCGAAAAGCTGTCAAGGCTCTCGAATACAGCTTGAGATGCCGCGATCAGCGGAAGACCTTTGGACCAGAGGCCCGCAAAGGATATGAGCCCAATTGCCACCCCGACCGGGACCGAGATGGCGAGAAGCGCCAGCAGTCCCAACATCACGCTTGCTAGCATCATGGCGCTACTCCACCGCCTCGACACCCTCGCCAGCCGCTTGACGGCTGCCGACGATGATTTCCATGGCAAAAATGATAAGGTTGGCGATGGCGATCAAAGCGCCGACCGGCATCGAGAGATAAACCCAGTTCATTGGGATCCGCATAACTGGCGCCACCTCGATCGCGCTCATCGCAACCCAGTCAAAGCCGATCGCAGCAACAATGCCGAAAAACAAAAGGCATACTGCAACGGCTCCCAGTTTGACGATATTGGCTATGCGCGGAGGAGCCATGAAGATCACGATCTCGACTGCGATGAGCCGACCGGTTCGCAAGAGAACGGCCACGCCGAGAAAGACCACCCAGACCATAAAGTAGCGCGCCACCTCCTCGGTCCAGGGTGCCGCAATGATGATGCCAAGTTTTGGCAACGCGAACCGCACCATGATCTGAGCGAAAACCGCGATTGTCGAGATCGCCAGCATCATGCCGACTATCGCGGCAATCAGGGTATTGATCCTGTCGGCTATCCTGCTGATGGCGCGCATTGGTCTCCTCCCAGAAGCCTTTCGATGGCCGTTAGGCTAAATTGGATTTAGCGGTCTCGATGATGGACCTGACCATCTCACGCTCTGCGCCCTCGAGCGGCAGACGCGGTGGCCGGACCCACTCGGGGGCTCCATACTCAAGGTGCTCGGCAAGCTTGATGTATTGGACAAGTTTAACGTGCGTATCTAGATGGAATGGGGGGGTTAAAAGCCGATACAGATGACGTGCTCGGTCGAGGTCGGTCGCCCGGCAAAGATTGAACAGCTCGACGCAATGGTCGGGCCAGACATTGGTCATGCCGGACACCCATCCCGTTGAGCCAAGACTCACGCTTTCAAGTATCTGGTCATCCACGCCACAAAAGATCGAAAACCGGTCGCCGAACTCTACAAAAAGATCGGTTACGCGCCTCACGTCTCCCGTCTCTTCCTTGATGCAAACAATCTCAGGAATATCGGCGAGATCGGCGAGCACTTCTGGCGTTACATCGACACCATAGGCGATGGGATTGTTGTAGATCATGATGGGGCGGTCGGTGGCCGCAGCGATGTTGCGGTACCACTGTGCTGTTTCGCGCGGATCGGTTTTATACCCAAGGCTTGGGAATACCATATATCCGTCTGCACCCCAGTCTCTGAGACTGACTGCCATTTGCTTGGCCTGAGCGGTTTCGCTCGCGATAAGGCCAGACAACATCGGAACCCGGCCATTAACGACTTCGGCGACGCCGCGAACGATGGTTTCGCGCTCAGACGCGCTGAGCGCCGCTGTCTCGCCTAGCATTGGCAGAACGATCAGCCCCGATACGCCCGCTTTAATGAGCCTATCGGCACTTTTCTGGGTCCAATCGAGATCAAGCGAGCCATCCTCGCCCATTTTGGTTGTGAGTGCAGGAAATACACCACTCCAGCCCATATTTTCTCCTCCCGCTTCAACGCCTCACCATGGCAGCGCCCCTCTGAAAGCGCTTTCAGACTAGGTTTAGTAAGTGAGCATGTCAAAAGCTTTTTGAGAATCCCCAAATTATACTTTCTTCCCATGCATTTGAGGGTTTCCGGTGCTAATCTGTGACAAACTCGGAAATCCGGAAACGGTTACAGGATTGCATACTTTGAACAAGAAGCCGTCTCTCGCAGATGTCGCGACGCTCGCCGGCGTATCGGTTGCAACGGTATCGCGTGTTCTCAATACGCCTGCAATCGTGACGGCTGAACTGCGCGAAAAGGTCCTTAAAGCCACGCGAGCGCTCGGCTATGTCCCTCATGGGGCGGCGCGTGCCTTGGCATCCAATAGAACCCGTTCAGTGGGGGTCGTTGTCCCCACGTTGGGAATTTCGATCTTCGCGCGGGGCGTTGAGTCCATGCAGGACCGGTTGGGAGAAGACGGGTACCGCCTTTTAGTCGCCAATTCCCAATACAACCCCGCCAAGGAGCTCCAGGAGATTGAGTCTCTTTTAGCTCACGGCGTCGATGGGCTGGTTCTTGTGGGCAACGAGCGATTGCCCGAAGCGCGCAAACTTTTGCGCCAATTTTCGTGCCCGGTAATTATCACTTTCGTTCACGAAGCGGCGGAAGAGTTTCCAGCGGTCGGGGTGAACAACTTTTCATCGAGCTACGACATGACAAAGTATCTTGTCGAAAGCGGGCACACCCATTTTTCCATCCTCACATCCCCGGTGCAAAACAATGATCGCGTTCGCGCCCGGCGTGATGGAATTTTGAGCTGCCTCAAGGACTACAATCAGCAGGTCACGCTGCATGAAGTTTTTGAGATTCCATACTCGATGCAGGCTGGCGGAGATGGCCTGGATGCCATCGTAAAACAGGCACCTTTGACCTCATCGATTGTCTGTACAACCGATCTGATAGCTGTAGGTGCCATGGCTCGCGCCAGATCTATAGGACTTTCTGTACCCGAGGACGTTTCGATTGCGGGATATGACGGGCTAGAACTGGCAAACTATCTCACCCCCGCACTGACCACGATTTCCGTACCTGCGAGCGAAATTGGACGACTTGCCGCCCAACGCATGCTTGATGAGCTCAATGGCGCCAAGGCACAGACAAATACAATTGTTGAGACATCGCTCTCGATACGCGGTTCGACAGCCTCACCCCGGCCAAACCGGCTTCCCCTTGACGCCATAATAATTGCTAAGGACTAACAATCCGAGGTGGCCCGGACGTTGGATCGCGGGCCGAAACCGTCCTATTTCTGATTAAAGTCAGGGCTGCGCTTTTGGAGAAATGCCGATAGGCCCTCGGGCAAATCCGAGCTTTCAAAGAGCGCGCCAAATGCTTCGGCTTCAAGTGTATCGATATTGTCAGTGCCGTTACCAGCGCCCAGCACACGCTTAGCCTGCCTAATGGCGCTTGCGGGCAATAAGGCAAGCCGACTAGCAAGCGCTATCACTTCCCCTTCAAGGGTGTCAGGATCGACCACTTTGTTGATTAAGCCGATATCATAAGCCCGCGAGGCATCGATCGGCTCACCAAGCAAAACAAGTTCCTTTGCGCGCTGTGGGCCGAGGTCTCGCAAAAGGCGTTTCATACCACCTGCGGCAGGCAATGCGCCAAGCAGGATTTCAGGAAAGCCGATTTTGGTGCGCGACGAGGCGATCCGGAAATCGCAAGCGAGCATCAATTCGGCTCCGCCACCCAAGGCCGGGCCGTCTAGTTTGGCTATGGTAACGGCAGGTAACCGTTCGATCCGATCGAGCAGATACTGCTCAAACCGTATTTTTGCGACGCCGCCCAATTGGTCGACAGGGAACTCTTTAATGTCGGATCCAACCGAGAACGCACGGCCATTCACTGACTCGATAATGACCACTCTAACGTCGGGGTTTGCCTCGATTCTTGCAACTGCATCAAAAAGAGCCTGACGCACTTGATTGGTTAGAATATGAAGTGGCGGGTTGTTGAGGCCAAGTCGAGCAATTGCCCCATCTTCTGTGTATTTCAGGACAATCATCAGGTCACTTCTCGCGCGCGGCCAAGCGTTCGGGCAATGCTCTGAGCGCTCCCGGTTTAAGGAACATCAATAGTGCTTCGGCAAAATAATAGTCGCCGAAAAGCACTGCCGCATCGGGGCCAATGCCGTGGGGCTTTGAGTAGCAGCCATGCTTTAAAAGACCACGTTGCTCGTCATGTGCCAGATGATCACGACACAGGCGCTCGAGCAGATCTGCAGCTTGCCTGAGCCGAGACTGGGCGACTTGAGCATCGGGCTCAAGATAAGCGATTTGAATCAATGCGTTCGCAACGATGGCCGACGCTGCCGTGTCGAGAGTTGCATCGGCACCTGCTGGATCATCAAAATCCCAAGGTGCTGCACTCGCTTTGCCAAGCCGAGCTAAAAAGTGATCGGCAAGCGAGTGGGCGAGATCAAGATATCGTATCGAGCGCGTGTATCTTGCTGTTTCTGCCATACCCAATATGGACCAGCCCTGCCCTCGCGACCAGCAACTGTCATCGGCGTAGCCTTGGAAGGTATAGGCGTCTTTTACAGTGCCCGACGGCAGGTTGAAATTGACTGCATGCACGGTAGATAGATCGTCGCGTATGAAAGCCCTCTCTGTCGCCTGGGCATGCAGTTCAGCCGCAACAAGAAAGCTATTGTCATGAGACACCTCTGCCGCCCAGTACAGGAGCGGAAGATTGGCCATGGTGTCGATCGCGGAACTGCGGCGACCCCGTTCGTCGTTGTGCGGACCCCATGAGGAAATATACGCGCCGTGGTCGGTTCTGACGAGGCGGGCACGAAGTTGACGGGCGGCTTCGAGCCCCACATCTGCCCATGCATCATCGCCCGTTATGTGATGGGCTGGCAAAGCGCTTGAGAGGAAAATGAACCCGATATCATGGGTATTGGGATCCTTTGCGCGCGGAGCTACAAGATTCATCCGCTCCAGGGCGAGGCTTTGCAGTTCTTGGTCGCCTTTATGCAGTGAACCGATCAACAGCAGACCCACCCAGAAGCCGCAGAACCAGTTTCCGTGGCTCCAATTCTCGCCGCTATATCCAGCAGATTGAGAGGCATAGAGCAGATCCCATGACCCGTCAGGGTTGGTCACATAGGGAAATTTGGCGCCAATGCTTGCTTCATCTTCGCGCGTTTTTCGCGCGAGCACGTCCAGGGCGCCTTCAAATGCCGCACTATCAAATCCTCCAACCACTACAAAACTCCTCCACGCCGTTATCTAATTGGCTCTGTAAGCGCTTTCAGATAAATTGTCTACCGGCTCCGGGTAACGATTGCATCCTCATTTACCGAAATTTGCTGAAGACGATCGGGCATTTCCAGAATCTACCACGGGTCGAGCGGCCTGAACCAACCCTGTCGAGGATGGCAAAATAATACCTAGACCCCTCACAGTTCTCCTTGGAACTATGTTTGAGCTACTCAAAGGACCCCTTTGTAAAGGCGGCATATTTTAACACTGTGACTCGATCACGCGGTCTAAGCCCAGCCCGGAGAAGAAGCAAAGTGATGAGGACAAAAGCCGCCCATTGCGGTTTTGGAATGGGTGGGGCGCCCGAAACTGGACTATGAAGCAGGCGACGTTCAGTAGCGGATGGCCGCTTTCTTCATCGATAGCTTCGCCGGTCCTGGCATCGGCCAAGTCGAATTGAAACGTCACTACAAACTGTGCGGCGGTCAGCTTTCAGAAAAGCGCCAAGCTAGGCGAAATGACCAAGATGGGGGCGCAAAGCTGCCGGGTATCCGGGGCTGAACGCTCGTCCGTCTTCCGGCCCACCGGCCAAAGTGAAGTTAACGTTTATTAGCTTCACTTTACTTGTACGGGTCATTTTCGATGCTTCAGACCACTACGCGTTAATTGAAGATTAACACGTAGTGCCATTGAGCGCTCCCTTCGCCGGGTGCGCAAAATCCCAAATCTTTGAGGAAAAAGGGTGAGGGCAGGCCCTGGAAAAGCCTGCCCTCTGAATGCTGCGACTACTATTCGCGGACCCCCAGAATATACCGGATATGGACGCAAGGCACAAGCACCGACACCACTTCTAGAAAAGTGTTACCACCCCGCGTCGTGTCCTGAGGGAGTAACGGGGGTGTCGAATATGCACCCTGCGGACACGTCCCAATATCCAGCCATCGAAATCAATGGTGCTGCCGGCCATCATCGGGGGACGTCATCGATTGGGTATAAGACGGCCAGCCATGCTCTGGTCTGGGGCTGGCGGCTCTCTTGAGGGCCTCCCTCACGTGGTCGGGATTGCACCGGTGTCTGTTGACGAGAATCCGCTGCGCAGTCTGAAAGATGTCCGCCAGGTCCACCGGCTGCTTGCCAGCGCCCCACTGGCTCCGATCCGCACTCCGCATGGCAAAGGCAAGCCCTTCGGCAATCGCCGCGTTCAATGTTGACACCGATGGCACGCCGGCTTCACGCCGCGCCTGGCGCTGCCTGCGCTTCCGATCCCTGTCATATCTACGCCGCTCAGCCAGTGTTTTTGCCATGGCAATGGTCCATCTTCCCAAGGTGAACCCGCATGATCCGGCAATGTGATGCAAGGGACAAGTCCCTGTGACGTGTCCCCATCATCCCCAGAAGCACCGGGGCCGCTCTCATCTATGATGATGGGTCGCTGCGCTCCCGCGCCCTGTTCGTCGACTCGCATGTATTCGATATCGAGCAAGGCCCGGAGACGCGCAGCGTCGACACCCTCCGAGCGTAGCGAAGGATGCGGCTTCATTTCAAAGTCAAATTCCAAGCTATCTCAATCTGTGGTTTTGAGCGCCGGAGGCGCGCCCAGCGCACATGAAATTGACAGCGGCGGAGCGCCAGCCAGGCGCGACGCAGAACGAATTTGAAGGGGCTCGATAGCTCTAGTTTTTATAGCCTATTTAATAATAACCCCAACTTTCCGAAGTGGATGGGCTATTGCCTTTTGCTGTGGCCTTCTCCATATTACCTTTTAAGGTATTTTCTGGGTAGGTGTAGGCATGGCTCTCAAGACGATAGATGCGCCCTTCGGGCTGACAAACGGGGTGAGCCTCTCGGGACTGACGGCGCCATCGATGCGAGTGGCATTGGCACTTATCTGCCAAGCTGATG
Organism: Pelagibacterium luteolum; assembly: GCF_900100665.1. Taxonomy (GTDB): domain Bacteria; phylum Pseudomonadota; class Alphaproteobacteria; order Rhizobiales; family Devosiaceae; genus Pelagibacterium; species Pelagibacterium luteolum. The sequence goes on along the minus strand of NZ_FNCS01000009.1, from coordinate 134,164 downwards.
GCAATGGCGCATTCAGCATCACGAAGCCCTTGCTCGAAAAGACGTGCAACGTGCGGCTCGATAATGCTCATCGTTTTTTGAACCGGCCCCGAGATTGCCAGTATGAAGCCCAAGGCGAATATCTTGCGCCGGCGTTCGAACGAATCGATTACGTGCAAGGCGAGCGAGGGGTCACTGCCGGCATAATTTCTGGCCAACTCACCATGCGGTTCGTGGAGGACCTGGTTCGGTTCAAGGACAACGGGGTGGACGTCAAGCTGCCGGTCGACGAGCTGCGCATGCTATCCACCATCCCAGGCATATTGTTGTGGCTGCGGCTGGCACGGGAAAGATCCGAGGTCCTCGCCACCCCCGATGATGATGGCAAACGGGAACGGGTGCTCAAGCTCGCAGAGGGGAGCGTCTGCCTTCGCCTGCAGGCTGAGGATGCCGCTGCCATTTTCGGTCAATATACATCTCGCGCGACCGTCGTTCGGGCCAATGCAGACGGTGAGGAATTCAGGTCGACGAGCTTGAGCCGCATTTACGAAGAGCTTGTGAAGCCAGCTGTCACCGATCTTTGGAAAGCGATGCCGGAATGGGATGTCGACGCGCGGCCGGTGACGTCCGATCGTCCGCTACATGGCCGGGCCTGGAAACGAATCGATCTCACAATGGCGCCTCTTTGGAAGCGGCCATCCCTCAAAGAGTTGGCCAAGCGGACGAAATCGCTCGACGAGCGGCAAAGAGCTTAAAATGCTGGACATCGGATCCGTCAAATATCAACAGACCTATGCTAAGGTGCTGACAATATAAGGAGAACGCGCATGCATTTCACTGATGGAGAAGCTGGCCTGGCACTGGGTTTCCAGAGCGCACTGCGCCGTGAAGCCGCACATGCCGATGCCGCGATCGAAGCACGTGACGCCGAGATCGTCAGGCTGCGCCGCCAGCTCGCTCATGCCAGCATTTCGAATCGCGATTTGATCGTGGAGCGTGGGCAGCGCAATATCGATCTACTGCTTGAGATCCGTGCGCGGCAGCATCGCCGCCAATAGAAAAGGCCTGAGATCGCTCCCAGGCCTGATCGTCAGTCTGTCTGGCTGACTATGCGTATTTGAGCGCCGTCCCAAATTCTGGGGGGCGTTTTCGTATTCGCCATCCCTTAGGTATTCCGCGATCGTCGGGGCGTCATTGATAAGCACGCCCTTGAGCGATTTGCGGCCCTTGATGTGCGCCGACAGCTCAGGGTCTTTTGCCCGCGCGATCGAACGCAGCATCTCCTGATTGCAGGCAGACAGCCACAGCATTTCCTGTTGCGACAATTTCCCGACGAGATCCGGTGTTGGCACACGGTCGCTATAAAGCAGGGCCGCGACCTGGCGAACTGCATCGAGGTGCTCGTCTGGCTGTGCACGCTCGCCCGATTCGTTTTGCGCGGCCTCTTCAAGGGGCAATGCCGGCAGCGCGATGAGCTGCGATATCCATTCGCCAGCGATGCAGACACGCTGCCAAACGAATCGGGGCAATGCCGCCAGGGCGCTGGCGATGGCTTTCAAAACACTTTTCATACTGCACCTCCACATGGATCGGGATATCGATCCTTGGCCCGAATCAATATCAATCCTTGGCAAGGAACTAGCCCCCCTCACGCCGATGGCCTGCGACACTCTGTCGCACTTTGGCGTCAGGTTCACTGATATGAGGGCAACAACTCAATGTTGACACGTATGTCCTTCGATTTTCAAAGTTTTTTATCAATTGCAAACATCACAAAATGGGGTGACCCTAGGTGCTAACGCCACCAGCCCCACGATATTGACATCTGGAAGTTGGGGGTTCGACAGAAGATCAAGAGGGCTCTTGAAATGACGACTGACACCGCCCCCCAGGGCACTCCTACAACTGTTCTCAGCTTGGCATTCGCCGCGCTCCGCGACGTCCTCGGCACTCCTGCGGGGCTGACCGATGCCGGCGTGAAGCAAGTCGCTGAGATCGTGCGCCGGGCATCCGACAATCCCCACCCAGCAATTGAGACGCTGCTCCGGCTCGTCCTGCTGCTTGAGCAAGAGGAAGCCATCGCGACAGCCATCCTTGGCGACGAGAAGCTCGAAGAGCGTGCATTCGAACAGCTACGCGAGCATCTCCAGGTCAAGCGGGGGAATGCGTAATGCCAGCCCCCGCCAAGATTTCGAAGTCCGACCTTCAGGCCCGTTTTGCAAACGGCGCCCGCCTCGTCGACGTGTCCAAAGCCTTGGGTTTCAGCGCACTCACCGTCGCGCGGCACTGCAAGCTGCACGGGATAGAATATCCGACGAAGCGCGGACCTGCTCCACGGCTGCCGCATGTTTCGCTCGTCATCGCCATGGTCCGTTCCGGCATCAAAACGACCGACATTGCGCGCAAGTATAATGTCACGCCGAGCGCAATTCCTCGTCTCCTTGAGCGCAACCATTTCGCTCTGGCTGCCGGGCATGTCGTGCACGACTACCGGCACGGGCGGGGCACCCTGGAGAAGCGGGCGAGCAAGGTTTCCAACATCGAAAACTAGGTCGACCAGATCCTTGCCCAGGTCGCGGCGAAGCTCGAGGGAGAGGCAGCATGAGCATCCCCCTGTTTATGAAACTTCCAGCCGTCGAAATCGCCATCCGCAAGCACCGGTATGAAGGTCGGTGGCGCATCAAGCAGGTGGTCACCAAGCGTTTTGAAGTCGCAATCGACCCGCTGTCCATCCGCTTTATGGAATCGGACGGTGCGTTCACACGCATCCACTCCGACCACTGCACGATCGATGTCGCGATGTCGGTCGACGATGTGCGCGATGCGATGATCAAGGCCGCAGCGGGGGCGGCATCATGAGCCAGATCCTTCCTCCATCTTTCGCCGAGCTGTCGTGGACATGCATCGATTCCGGTCGCGAGTACCATTCCCCTGCGACCGAGCAATTCTGGGATGTCTACCGCATCGCCCGGAATTCGCTTTTCCGCTTGGGCATCAAGACGGCGAAAGCTGATGACGAGGTGTGGTCTGTCGTTTTCACCCCGAAATACAGCCAGCGCGATGTGCAGCTGCAGGTGGATTTGCTGGTGCTCGAAAGCCAGGACGCGGCTGCCGCCCGTGCCGAGCGCGAACGGATCGCACAGGAAGCCCGTGAGCGCATGGAAGCCCAGCGCGAGCAGGCAAAGCAGGAGAGCATCGCCAAGGCGAAAGCCATGGTCGAGGATGCCGTGAAGGCAGCCCGAGATTGCGAGCGCAAATGGGGTGAATTCTGTGTTCGCAAGAGTGCCTTGCGTTCGCTTCTGGCACAGCACGACGATCCCGATCGTGACGGGCTGACGCATCCGCAAGTGATGCTGCTCAAGGACCTTGTCCAGCAGACGGAAGCCAAGTCTCGGGAAATGTTGCGCCGCGCACAGCGCGAGTACAATCCCGGCGTCGACTGGCCCGAGATCGAAGTGATTGAGGCAATCAAAAAGCTGACGGGTCGGGACAGCGATCGGGCAACCATCGATAACGGCATTGGCTGGAACAAGCCCGACAGCCCTACCGGGCACTGGTGCGCGGCAATGCTCGATATCGACCGTGCTGCAGCAGTGAAAGTTGGACGGTGGCTGGTGGGGAAATATGGCGTCTCGCAGCTCGGGAGGGAAGCAGCATGAGCCGGATCATTCTGGGCGGCGATCCGCTCTACACCCTATCGCCCGAAGAGATCGTGCAGCGCGCGACGCGCCCGGGTCACCAGATTTTCCCGGGTCGCGGTCAGATGGACTACTACCGGAACCGTGACCTTCTCAAGCTTTACGATGGTCAGGACACGCTCGATATACCCGGAGCGCTCAAGAGCTACATGCATATTGCATACAAAGAGTACTCAGAGCGTTTCAACGCTCTCCGGCTCGGCGAGCTGCTCAATTGGGGTGTCCAGCACGGTATCGTAGAGCGCGTTTATGGTCGTGCCCAGTGGACCCTGGTGGAGCGTGAACAGCAGTTCGAGCTGTGCGGTCCCGAGCGCAAGCAACTCGCCGTCCGGGTTCGGGGCCTGTCGGGCATTGAGGCTGTGGTCGGGGCAAAGCTCTGGCAGCGGGAATTGAAGCGCCGCGAGCGTGCCCGCGTGAAGCGTGTGACAGCCCTTTTTACTCCAGCCGATGTCAAGGTGAAGTTCATCGTTCGGCATACGCCCGATGTCGTGCTCGAGGGTGTGCTCGAGAGGTTCACCGTGGGTGACATGCGTACCATGGGTGAGTGCCATGAGCTTTTGCTCGAGAGCTTCATGTCACTCGAAACCACGGAAGCTCAAAGCGTCACCGCGGCTTTGACCCAGCTCTACACCGTCGCCGTCGAGCTCGAGCGAGAGACCCGGCACGCCGACGAGCTGGAGGGACTGGAGCTATGAGCAAGCGTGCCCCACCACCCGAATTTCCCTTCGGCGGTTACGCCGGCTGGGGGACCGTCATTGTCGTCGCCTCGATTGTGGGGGTCACAGCAGCCCTTTTCATTTTCAAGCTCACAGGAGCCCTCTAATGCGCAAGCACATTATCCGCCATCAGCTGTCCAAAATGCGCCCGATCTCGGCGTCCGTGGACGATACCGGCATCAACCTCTACCTGGGCGACGTGCCCGACATGAAGGTGGTGCCCATCTACATGGACGAATTCGAGAAGCTGCTCGAACTCGTCTCAGACCTCACCTCCCACGAGGTCAAAATCAGTGACCTCGTCGCGCTGCGCAACGCAACTTATGGCGACATCCAGCTCAAGAAGTCGAAGCTGGAGCTGAAGAAGGCTCAACGCGAAGAACCGGTGCTGAACAAGGCCTTGGATCGTGGGTACCTTGCGCAGCTTATCTCAGATGCCGGAGCTCCCCCAGGTCCGCAGGATGGTCCGATTTCAATGTTGCCGGACGATCACTGGGTCAAAGTGCGCGCATACAGGCAGGCCGATGCCGTGATCGCGGCTCTTGGGGGGCAGGTCGCTCCCGATCCCGAGAAGTCCTTTTATGACACGGTGACCGACCTGCCGTCCGATGATCTGGCTGACTATCTCCAGAAGAAGATCATCCGGAATTCTCGCGATTTCACCTTTGAGCGTCGCATGCTGGCAGATCCAGCGTTGCTCATGTGCATCGAAACGTGCCGGTACCGGGATTTCATCATCAAGATCGAGTACGCGAACACCACATTTGGTCGGCCCGGCTGCCGGATCTCGATCACGAAGCTCGACGGTGAGATCGTTCGCAATGCGCGTGTCGACGATGCTGCGCGCTTGAAAGGCGTCTGGGCTCGCGCCCATGGCGAATCTGTCGCCAATGTCAAAGTCTCGGGTGAAGCAGCATGAGCGGCCCCAGAGACTACTCCATCACCATCCGCAACGAAGCCGAAACATACATCGGCAAGGGCGTCGAGGATCGCAATTACGCCAAGGTGTCGTCGAGCGAAGCCCAAGGCGACGAAGGCGTCATCACCCTGCAGCTCGGTCGCGGGCAGAGCATCACGCTGAAGGCTCATGAGGCCATTGATATCGGGCAGACCCTGGCACGGGCCGGCCATGGTGCACGCAAGGTCACGCCTGCTGAAGAGAAGATGGCCAAGAATCTCAATGGGATCGGTGATGCGCTGAAGGATGCTGTCACGTCACTGGGGAAAGCGATGAGGCATGCCGAAGAAATGGCGAAGCCTGTGCCGGGTGCAACGATACCCGGGCCGACATTGAGCACGATGGAAATGGAGATGCCGCCGATCTCGCCGGAACAGCTAAAGGCGATGCGGATGAAGAGGTCGCGCTCATGAGCCAGCACGACGAAGATCCCGTTTTCAAGCTGGTTTCCAGCCTCGCCGATGACGTTCTCAATGCCGATATCAGCGAACTGGAGCAAGAGCTCGATGCCGAGGTCGGTGGCCGGGAGCGCCTCGAACGATTCAAAAACACCATCCGCGGGCTGCCCTGGCAAGAGCTTGCGGACAAGGCTGATGGCGAGCCCATCCACCTGACCAACGCGCGCGTCGAGTTCATTGTCGACGGCAAGGTCATCCAGGAGGGCGAGGTCACGGACGCAACAATTACCTTCGAGAAGGAAAGCCGCTCATGAGCCAGACACCCGAATGGCAGCAGGTCAGGGCCCGCAAGCTGGAGATGATCCGGCTGCAGAACGCGCAGATCATCGCCGGCGTGGTCGATCCCGCCAACGGCATGACGCGCAAAGAGCGGCGGGCATATGACGCCGAAATGCGGCGGGATGCGAAGCGGCTGCTGCCGACAAAAACGTATCGGACGTCGCAGGTCATCGTGGGCGATGTCTATGAGATGCAGCGCTTTGAAATGCCTTTGAAGGGATCAATGTGATGACCGGTTTCAATATGAAGTCCACCCTCGAGCGGCATCTCAAAATGCAACAGATAGAGATGGAGACGGATATCAAAAAGCAGATCATTTGCCGGCTGATTTCGATCTCAGCCGGCGTATCCTCGGCGGCCGAGGTCGAGGCTGAGGTCGAGGCTGAGGTCGAGGCTGAGGTCGAGGCAGACCATATGCCAGAGCATTTCAGCAACCTCCTCGCCCAAGCCCGCGCCAACCTGGACGCCCGTGGTGTCACCAGGACGGCATTCACGGTGCTCGAGGAATACAATCGCCTGCGCGATGGGGAGGATGCGCCCAAGCCCGCGATCTGCCTCGTCTGCGAGACCCCATTCGCATCCGCCGGCGCACACAATCGGGTCTGCCGGGGATGCAAGGCTGAGCATGCGATGAAGAAGGGGGCGGCGTGATGTGATGGACGAAGGGCAGCATGCCCCCGGCCATGCGCCGACCCGGGGGTCTCTCTTAGGCGCATCATCACTCAACAACGGAGATTTCCAATGAGTGAACTCGAAACCAACTGGCGCGTCGAAGCGATCAAGCTTGGTCCAGTCAATGGGCTTGTGCAGCTCGAAGGCTGCTACATCGACGGCCTGAAAATGGCCGAGCATGGAGACGTCGTCACGCTGACCGTCGACGATCGTTTCGCCATTGATGTGAAGCCTGAGGATGTCCCTCAAGTCGCATGGCTGGTCGCGCAGGCTCTCGCAGTCGGCGCAGGTCACAAGAACCTGCGTCAGGCCTTCGGTGAGCACAGCTTCAGCCGCTATGCCGACAAGCCTGATGAAGAGGCCTTGAACTAAGTCAACGCCTCGCCCCAGCGTCGTTGGCGCTGGGGCCTATAATCGGGATTTTTCCTTTCAAAGGGAGCGGCATGATGTCGAAATCGGTAGCACAAGCCCTGGAGTTGGCCCAGAACGTCGCATTCATGCTTGAGAGCACCGGCTTTGGCGATCCTATCCACTTGAATGGCCGCACTTATATGCCCGGCGAGCTCGGGTCTGAATTCGAACGCGCCCTTGCCACCCTGCGCCAAGGTCCGAAAGTCCTCGATGACCTGGGTGTGCACGCGATGCTTCGCAAGGAAATCGAGAAGGTCGGCAGCGTGGCCGAATTGGCCCGCCGCATGAACGTGACCCGCCAAAGTCTGCACGATGTCTATAGCGGGAAAAAGGGTCCTGGGCCTGCGGTGCTTGGTTATTTCAATCTGAACCGGATGGGCGGCCGGACCAAATACGAGCTGCTCGATTGAGCCCTCGATAACGCGAAAGTACCTGGGATATACGTTCAGACCACTCAGAGATAATGCCCAAAAACGGGCAGTTTCTCTTACCGGTCGATTTTTTTCGCATGCGGGGTTTGTGCCTTGCATGCAGATGGAGCAAACTTGAACCAACGTCAATGATTGGTGCAAGAATGATCCAGCCACTCCCCATCCGTCCCATCATGCTAGCAAGCGAACTCCGCGATGCCGGCGTTCATCCGCGCGATATCACCGCTGCCCTGGAGCGCGGTGATATCCTGCGTGCAGCCCGGGGCGTTTACGTGACGCCCGAAGTCTATGTTGAGCAGCAGCTCGACGATGCGATCGTGTGCCACAAGACTGGTGGCGTCATCGGGCACTTGAGCGCTGCCCAGCGCCATGGGCTTTGCGATGCTTCACCTGCAGCCACCGAAATCTTGATTGGCCACACCGGCGTCGGGGGAAGTGACCTACCCATCCGTTTGATACGGTCGCGAAACCCGGACACCTTGTCTGTGGGCGTCGACCATGAGGATTTCCATGGCTTGCTGATCCGCATGACCGATCGCGCCAGAACCGTGGTGGACCTTTATCGTATCGAGCCCAAGGCCACCCGTCAGCATGCCATCGCCGCGCTGACGACCTATCTCGGCGAAGGCGACCCCGTTTCCACCCTTTATCAGTACGCCAAGACCTTCGATTGCTGGCAGGACCTGCAGCCCGAGGTCGAAGCCGTGCAAGCCACTCTTGAAAGAGGAATGTCACTATGAGCCGCACCAATAAAGCACTCGTCACACCTGCAGGTCTCAGCAGCTTTGCAAAGCTCAAGGCAGCTGCTGCAAAAGCAGGCCGCCCTGCAGATCAGATCACGCACCGGTTCGCCCTGGAGGGTGCCATCAGGCGCATTTTCGAATCGGAGCATGCGGATCGGTTCGGCATGACATCGTCCCTAAAAGGGGGCGCGATCATGTTCTTCAGCGAGGGTGTCGAGCCGATGATGGGGCGCCACACCACGGACGTCGACATCCAAATTTCCGGCTTTGATGGCACGCTCGACGATTTTGCGGACATCATGCGCGAGGTCCTGGCGTCAGTCCCAGCGACTGACGACGGAGTGCGGTTCGATCTCGACACGCTGAAAGTCCTCGGCACCCGTGAGACGGGTATCCCCGGTGGCGCCATCGTTTGCCAGGCTCAAATCGGCACCGCGATTTTCAAATTCAAATGCGATGTCGGGTTTTATGACGAGAGCCTCAAAGAGAGCCTTGTCGCCGTCGACCTGCCGTCCTTGCTGCCGGGCATGCCGCCGATCCGTATCCTGCGTCAGCCCGTGGAGTATTCGATTGCCGATAAGGTCCACGCCGCCGTTCGGCACGCAGGCACGAATACTCGGCTGCGCGATTTCTATGACCTCTATGTCTACGTGACCCGCTGCCCGATCAATCAGGACCGGCTGCGGCATGCATTCGAGCACACCTTTGCGCTCTTTGGTGACGAGTTGCCGGATGGTGTCGAAGACATCATCACCTATGGGCCCGATTTCGTGGCGGCCAACGCCGACCAATGGCGATCGGTGCGGGACAGCTCGAGATGGGCTGTGCAGGTGCCTGACCTGGCTGAAGTCGTCGAAGTCATCAAGCAGGGGATCGCGCCGGTGCTCGGTGCTGGTTCCTTGCATCGACCGGCCGCATGATCCGCGCAATCTAGGAGGCAAGGATATGAGAGATAATACTTTTTTCATTAGCGACACCCATTTCGGGCACGAGGGCGTGCTCGACTTCTGCGCGCGTCCATTCAAGACTGCAGCTCAGATGGATGCGGCCATGATCACGGCTTGGAACAGCGTCGTCGGGCCGCGGGACACCGTGGTGCACGGCGGGGATTTTGCCTTTTGCAGCGCCGAGCGGGCCCAGTTCATCTTCGATAAGCTTAACGGGAAAAAGGTCCTGGTGCGAGGCAATCACGATCGCAACAAGCATTTGAAGCTTGGATGGGAAAGCGTCCACGAAATCCTTGATACCCGCATCGCCGGGCAGCGCATCATTGTCTGCCATTATCCAATGCGGGAATGGCCGGGATACTACCGCAACGCCATCCATCTTTTTGGCCATTCGCATTCGTCGATGCCCTCGAGCAATCGTGCGCTCGACATCGGCGTCGACAATATCGGTTTTACGCCCCTTAGGCTGCCTGATCTGCAGAAGATCATGGACGATCTTCCGGCATCCGAGTGGCGCCGGGGGCATGCACCTGACCCCAAGAAGCAGCTAGGCGTTGATGATTCCGAAGATGCCGATGACGTGGGGCTGAAGGTATGAAGCTCTGGACCCTGAGCGACCTGCATCTCAATCCATCTGATTTCGACAACGATCCGATCATCTGGTCATCGATCCCCGATGCCGATGTCGCGGTCATCGCTGGCGATATCGGAGACGGTTCGCCCGAGCGATCCTTAGAATGGATTGCCCGCAAAATCCTTCCACACATGCCGGTTGTGATGGTGATGGGCAATCACGACTACTTCGGCGAAGACATCCTGGATGTGCGCCCCAGGCTCATGGAACGCGCTGCCGAACTCGGCATCCACTTGCTCGACGACAGCACCATCACGATCGCCGGCACGCGCTTTGTCGGCTCGACCCTGTGGACAGACTATGACCTCTATAGCGATGGCGAAGAGCATGCCCGGCGCCGGTTTGAGATTGCCGCCAAGAACATCCTTTCCGACCATTCCCAGATCGGGCTGCGCTCGGGCGAGATGGAGCTTTTTGCACCCCGGCATGCTGTGCGGCTCCATCTGAAATCGAGAGCCTTTATCGAAGACACCCTGCGGCAGGATTTCGACGGCAGCACGGTGGTGGTGACGCATCATGCGCCACACCCCGGCAGCGTGTCGCCCGAGTTCAATGGGGATATCATCACGCCGGCATTCGTTTCGGACATGAGCGATATCTTTGGGCGGTTCGATCTCGACCTCTGGGTGCACGGGCACACGCATGCCAGCTTTGATTACGATGTTGATGGGACGCGGGTGGTCTGCAATGCGCGTGGGTACGGGTATGAGATAGAAGGTTTTGACCCTGAGCTGGTCATCGATATCTCGCGATATGGTCCCAAGCCACCGTCCTGGTAACTGTGCAAGGAAAGTTAAGCTAAGGGGGTCACTTTGACCTCCATAGATAACAAAAGGGGCCGCCGAGGCGACCCTTTGCCGGCCGCAAAGACAGGCGACCTCGTGGGCTATGCCCATGCACAGGATAATCCGGCCGGCCGTCAGCCACAAGGGGATTGATTCCGCACAGGTCGCCCCAATGTCGCCCCAGTGCGACGTCGCCCCAGTGGGTCGAAAATAAAAGCTAGCAATTTCAGGGGGTTATTGGTGCCGGCAGCAGGACTTGAACCCGCGACCCTCTGATTACAAATCAGATGCTCTACCAACTGAGCTATACCGGCAGCGGCGTGCTAGCTAGCACCAGTCTCGATCAGATGCAAGCATCGGAATGGACGCTGGCAAACCTATGTGAACGATACGCTAATGCCGGCGAACCGGCAGAACCGCCAAGCGTTTTTATTAAAGGCACCCAACCGAGGGATTAACGCCATGAGTGACGCCCAACTCGTCAATATAGACCCGGCCATCGAAACCCCTATTCCCGTTCAGAACGACAGCGATCAACAAGAGCATGTCAGGACGTTCAACAGCTTCGTACATGTCGTTCTGTCGTTCGTACTGCACGCCCCGCTTCTTCTGGGCGGGATCTACGCCATGACACTCGGGGGCTCGGTCGCCCTCGGCGCACTGATGGCCGTCGCAGGAATTGCGATTCTCATTTTGGGATAGCGACATCGGTCGGTCGGCCAACGTGATCTGCCACAGGTCCTAGCGCGTTGAAGGGTCAGGAGGTAACTCATGACCCTTATTCGTGTTGCTCTGATTGTTGCCGCTGTCGCCTTCGCAGCGATGATCGTTTCGGCCGCACTTCGAGCCGATATTTTCGAGAGCTTTGCTGCCGTTTCTGCGGACCCTTGGGGTGCAGTGTCATTAGTTGACCTCTATATCGGCTTTCTGGCCTTCGGGGTGATCGTCTGGTTCGTAGAGCCTGACATGCGCGCGCGGCTCGGTGTGATTATTGCTCTGCCGTTTCTGGGAAATCTGGTCGCACTGCCATGGCTTGCCTGGCGTCTGCCTATGTTTGCCAGAGCGTTGCGCCGCCGCTAGCCTGCCCCACCCATGCGTGCTAAACGCGCTGGCGAGCGTGGTTCATCGCGGGAGAGGCGGCCTTGGCACTATATACCGATGGCAGGGTGGCGTTCATCGCTTCGGATACACCCGATGCGCAGGAGGCGCGTGAGGCGCTGATAGCCAAGCATGGCAACGCCGGCCTAGACACCGCATCCATTATCGTAGCGCTTGGCGGTGACGGGCTTATGCTCGAAACGCTGCACAAGGTCATGGATCACGGCATCCCGGTTTATGGCATGAACTTTGGATCCGTCGGGTTTCTTATGAACGAGTTTCGGCCCGACGCACTCGACGTCCGCCTGCGCGCCGCTTTGCCCACGACCATCCATCCGCTCAAAATGCGCGTGACCGATGCCAATGGGCGCGTCTCGGAGGCTCTGGCGCTGAACGAAGTCTCGCTCTATCGCTCGTCATATCAGGCAGCGAAGATCGAAATCCGCATCGACGGAGAATTGCGGCTCGACGAACTGATCTGTGACGGTGTGATCGTTGCGACCCCTGCTGGATCAACAGCGTATAATCTTTCGGCGCACGGGCCGATCCTACCGATCACGGCGCCGCTTCTGGCCCTGACCCCAATCTCTCCGTTCCGCCCCAGGCGCTGGCGTGGCGCCATAATCTCCAACCGGGCAAGTATCGCGTTTCGCACCTTGGAAAGCGCAAAGCGACCAGTGAGCGCCGTGGCTGACAACGTCGAATTCGATGGGGTCATTGAGGTCGAGGTGCATGAAGACCGCAGGCACGCCGTCACGCTGCTGTTCGATCCTGGCCATGGGCTCGACGACCGGGTGCTGGTCGAACAGTTTCGATATTAGGTTGGCTGAAACTAACCCAAAATGCCCTAGGCGGCCGGCAGCGCCAGCTTGGGCGTGTGATCGGGCAGCATTGCCAGATCGGGCGCCTCGTCTGCAAACGCGGGCATCACGCCCCGTGCAGCAAGGCGCGCCAACGCAATGTTTTGTTCATTGAGATACGCAAAGGCTTCGTCGAGTGTCGGCGGGATGCTGCCGTCATGCTCGGCGATCAACTCCTCGATCAACAGCGACACAACGAAGTAGCGAGCGGCCACATCGTCGGCGAGGTCCGCGCGTCGCGCGTGCGACACCATTCGCGCCAGAAGATTGCGCACCGCAGGCGTAAAGCCGCAGCGTGCGAACAGAGCGTGAAGCGCAGCGCGGCTCCCGCCATCGAGCATCGTGAAAACCTTGCGCCTAGGCGTTTGCGACAGATGTGCCAACGCATCGGCGAAAAACAGGACACGACCGTGCACAAGCGCATGCAGCATCAGCCGTGCCGTGATCTTGTCATTGTCGGCGAGAGTAGCAACAAAACCGCGCTGCCCCCTTCCCGCCTCGCGTTCACCGATCGACGTCGCGGCACTGTCACATGCATCGCGCATCATGCGGTCAAGACGACGCGGCTGGATGGCGCCCTTGACGATACGCAGACCTGAAAGCGCGTTGCGTACGCACTCAACGAGATAGAGTCTCGCCTGTCCCGGCAAATCCTTGCGATTGAACAGCGCACCACGCACCTTGGGGTCTTCACCCCACGTCTCGGCCATCATCATCAAATCATCGTCGGGAAGCTCGATATCTGCGCGTCCCAAAACACGGATGCAGAGGTCGGGATTGCCCAGTCGCGTCAGCGCCAGAGCGACACGCTGGCTGAGTGCCGGACGCGCGGTGATGACGGCCAGCATATCGGGATCGCCCGAGCGAATAATGCCCATGAGGTCCGCATCGAGCAGCATCGGAGAGAATTGCACCACGGCCCGCGATATGACAGGCGCATCCTGGGCCAGCGCCAACATCAGCGGACGGGGAGCATGGTCGGAATGGAGAAGGCCATAGGCCAGAGCCGCACGAACCTTGACCGATGGATCGTCGAGGAAATTCATCAGCGCGGCATACAGTGCGGCGTGTTCGTCGGCTGGACCGCGGTGGCCAAGATAGGCGATTGCGGCCAGATGCGCCGCCTGACCGCGCTCCTCGCTATCGCCGGAAGACGACAGTTCCACATACCGCTGATAAGCAACCATTACGCATCCCCAGAACCAGTGTCCAAAACCTAGCGATCAAGGTTTAAGGATTGGTTCACCATAGGCTGGTGGCTGTTACTCGCCCGAATAAATATCGCTGAACAAGGCACGGCCGGGAACGGCGTTGCCGGTTTCCACCACTGGGCGGCTTTCGGGAGTAGCCTGCGTTGAAAAGAGCGACGTAAACGATACGCCGGGCGGAATGACCGGCCCCGTGTCGACCTCATATCGCGAAGGCATGGGCGGCTGAGACGCCATCTGTTGCGCAGCAAATGCTGCATTGGAGGGCCCGCCGCCATGGCGTGCCACGAGAACCTGATACACTTCTCGAACGGTGCGCGGGCGCCCATCGTCATAAAAGATTGTGGGGTTGGCGGCTGCGGGTCGCGGAAATGCGGCGGCCGCGTTGGCGTTGGGATCCTGCAGGCCGAGCTCGAAGAATCGTTCAGCGCCACGACTACCCAAGAAATGGGCAATATAAAGCTCGCCTGCGCTCGGCATGCGCCCGAATTTTCCGTAGAGATAATCGCCATTGTTGCGCGTGAACGCGGCTGCAAGGTCGGCAGAGACCTCGGGGTTAAACCGCAAATCGAGAATCTGCTGGCGTGTCGCAGGATCGGAGACGAAGAACTCGCCACCATTCGCCTGTATCTGGTCAGCAAAGTCCTGGTATCCGAGGCGTGGCCCCTCGTCCTTCATCACTTCGAGCCACGTGCTCTCGATGAATTGAAACAGGCCCGTTGCCGATGATGTCGGCGCCTTTGCTGACGGGTTTAGGCTGCTCTCACGGATCGCGGTTTGCAGCAGATAATCGAAATCCACGCCATTGCGCGTCCCTGCCCTGTCGAGAGCATAAGCAATGGGCTGGGGAATATTCGAAACAGGCGAAACCATGGACTCTGCTGCGACTCGACAAGGTTGGGCAAATAAAATCCTAACGAGGTTAACCCCTGGTTAACCATCCCACCGCGTGGTCAGAGCCTTTGGATCCGGCCGTTCACGATCTTCCAGCTGTGTTTGTGGCGTTCCGATGTGGACGAAACCGACAAATTGTTCGCCGGGTCTAGCCCCTAGCATCTGAGCAGCCTCGGGTTCGAAGGCGAACCATCGAGTCACCCATTGGGCACCGAAACCCAAGGCGTTTGCCGCGTGACAGAGATTAAAACAGGCATTTCCCGCCGCCATCAATTGCTCAAGTTCGGGAATTTTGAAATGCGGCGCTGCGGTGGAGATGACGCCGACTGTCAGCGGTGCAGGCAGAAATTGTCTTCGCTCGGCGTCAAGCTGTTCGGCGTTTCGATCCGGCCATTTGCGTGCGGCGAGGTTATGCAGCTTATCTCCGACACGTACTCGCGCGTCGCCATCATAAATCAGGAACCGCCAAGGTGCCAATTTACCATGATCCGGTACCCGACATGCGATCGTGAGCATCTCCTGGAGTTGGTCTGGACTAGGGCCGGGCTCGGCTAGAAACGGTGCGGTCACCGTACGACGTGTCAGAAGATAGTCTCGAAGAGCTTCATTGGCGGGCATTGTGGACGAAAGGCTCCATTGCAGCTTGCGGACGCAAGCCCTTCGGCTTGCTCAATAGGGCTCCTTATGACACAGGATTTCCCTATTCCAAGATTAGGAATCGCGCGTTCTCCAAGGAGCGGTTCGGCAAACGGTGTGTTGATGCGGCTGCGTACCCTTTTCGTTGTGAGTATTTTGGCGCTATCGGGCGCCAATGCTTTAGCGCAGGAAATTGACGAAGATCTGGTTTCTCCTGTTCCCCCGCCGCGCCCGGAAGAGTTCGGTGGCACGGGCGAAAACGCTGTCGGCCTCGACGATGACGGGGTGATCGATCAGGAAATCGGCCCAGATGTCCGGCCAGATTTTTCGCATATCACAGACCCTCAGCCGGTTACGCTTTCGGCGCGCCTTTCGGATGACGGCCCCTTTATCCCAGACGGTCTCGTCTGGCGCGTCTTCGACACGGAGGTCGACGAGACGGGCGAACTTGCTCTCGTCGCCAAATCCGAGGAATCAACAGCCACGCTGAGCCTACCGCCAGGCGAATATGTGATGCATGTCGCTTACGGGCGCGCCCAGGTCAGCGACACCTTGTTCGTTGAGCCTGGCCCCAATACCCACACCATCGTCTTCGAAGTCGGCGGGCTCAATCTCAACGCAATGGTAACAGGCGATGTGCCAATCCCGCCCGACCTCGTACGGTTCGACGTCTATTCGCAAGGTCCTGATGGCCGCGTCACCGTTGCCGAGAATCTCGTGGCGGGCGAGTTGATCCACCTGAACGCCGGCATCTATTCTATCGTATCGCGTTTCGGCCCCATCAACGCTGTCGTGCGCTCGGAACTCCGAGTCGAGCCTGGCCAGATGACCGAGGCAACGCTTTTTCATCGTGCTGCGCAGGTTGCGCTTCGACTCGTCTCGGAAGAAGGCGGGGAAGCGATTGCCGACGTGGAATGGACCATCCAGACACCGCAAGGCGAAACGATCTTCAGCGATATCGGCGCGTTCCCGGCAACCGTGCTCGCCGAAGGCGACTATCTGGCTTTGGCAAAGCTCGGCGACAATGTCTATAACCGGGAATTCGAAGTCACCGCGGGCGCTCCCCGTCAGGTGGAAATCCTGACCTCGGCGTTCTGATAAAGCAAAAACCCCCGAACACACGTCCGGGGGTTTTCGTGTCTAAGCCGCCTTGCGCTTGAGATCGGGCGGGGTCACGTCGCGGACCAACTCGCCGATGGCCTCATCGACAGGCTTGACCGTCTGCCCCTGACTGCCAAGCTGGCGGATCGAGACCGTCTTCTCCTCCGCCTCGCGCCGTCCGGCGACGAAGATAAAGGGCACGCGACCGACCGAGTGCTCGCGTACCTTGTAGTTGATGGACTCGTTGCGTGTATCGACTTCGGCACGGATACCCTTTGCCCGCAAGTCTGCAACAACCTCCTGTGCGTAATCATCGGCGTCAGAAACGATCGTGGCCACGACGACCTGCACGGGCGCCAGCCAAAGCGGCATGCGACCGGCATAACTTTCGATCATCATGCCCAGGAACCGTTCCAGCGATCCCAGGATCGCGCGGTGCAGCATCACGGGGCGCTGGCGCGAACCATCTTCAGCGACATAAGACGCATCCAGACGTTCGGGCATCACGAAATCAAGCTGCAGTGTACCGCACTGCCAAGAGCGACCGATGGCGTCCTTAAGGTGGAATTCGAGCTTGGGACCATAGAAAGCCCCCTCGCCTTCTGCGATTTC
Organism: Pelagibacterium luteolum; assembly: GCF_900100665.1. Lineage (GTDB taxonomy): Bacteria > Pseudomonadota > Alphaproteobacteria > Rhizobiales > Devosiaceae > Pelagibacterium > Pelagibacterium luteolum. Next base: position 117,044 of record NZ_FNCS01000009.1, on the reverse strand, counting down.
GAACTTCCGACCTGTGGCCGAAAGCGCATCGCCAAGGCTCTTTTCAGCCAGGTCCCACACCGAATCGTCACCGGCGCGCGTTTCAGGACGTGTCGCAAGCAGGATGCGGACTTCGGTAAAGCCCATGTCCTCGTAAACAGAGTCGAGCAGCGCGCAGAACTTTTCAGTCTCTGCCTGAATCTGGTCGATCCGGCAGAAGATGTGGGCATCGTCCTGCGTCATCTGCCGCACCCGCATCAGGCCATGGAGCGCGCCATGGGCCTCATTACGATGACAACAGCCAAATTCGGCAAGCCGCAGGGGTAGATCGCGGTAAGACTTGATCCCCTGGTTGAAGACCTGCACGTGCGCCGGGCAGTTCATTGGCTTGAGTGCCAGAAGATTGGCATCCATCGATACGATGGGCTTGCCTTCTTCCATCGACGGAATTTCGTCAGGCACAACAAACATGCCATCGCGGAATTTCTGCCAATGGCCGGACTTCTCCCAAAGCTTGTTGTCGAGAAGCTGCGGCGTCTTGATTTCCTTGTAGCCGGATGCGTTTAGACGGCGGCGGATATAGGCCTCCATCTGGTTGTACATGACGAAGCCCTTAGGGTGCCAGAACACCGACCCCTGCGCCTCGTGCTGGAAATGGTACAAATCCATCTCCTGCCCGATCTTGCGGTGATCGCGTTTTTCGGCCTCTTCGATCATGTGAAGATGCGCGTCGAGCTGATCTTTACCGGCCCAAGCGGTTCCGTAGATCCGACTCAGGACTTCACGATTGGAGTCCCCGCGCCAATATGCGCCGGCAACCTTGGTCAGCTTGAAGGCCTTGCCGACATCCTTGGTCGAGCGCATGTGCGGGCCGCGGCAGAGATCGAACCACTGACCCTGCTTGTAGATCTTGAGCTGCTGATCGTCGGGGATAGCGTCGATCAGTTCGACCTTGAACTGTTCGCCCTTGGCGGAAAAGGCCTTCTTGGCTTCCTCGCGATCCCAGACTTCCTTGGTGAACTCGGCGCCGCGATCAACGATCTCTTCCATCTTCTTTTCGATGACGCGCAGATCGTCCTCCGAAAACGGCTCGGCACGGTAGAAGTCGTAGAAGAACCCGTTCTCGATCACGGGACCTATCGTGACCTGGGTATCGGGCCAGAGTTCCTGAACCGCCTCGGCCAGAACGTGGGCCGCGTCGTGACGGATCAATTCGAGCGCCGCCGGATCATCGCGCAGCACGAACTCGATCTTGCCATCAGCATCGAGGACGTCGGACAGATCGGCAAGCTCGCCGTTCCAGCGCATAGCGACGGTTTTCTTGGCTAGCGACTTGGAGATGCCTTCGACGATGGTGGTCCCGGTGGTGCCGAGAGCGAATTCACGCACTGCACCGTCGGGGAACGTCACCTTAATCATCGGATATCTCCATAAATTCATGTGTTGATTGCACGCGACAGCACGCGCAAGGCGGGTTGATTAGCACGATTGGGTTGCGATTCCAGCCCTTACTTGCCGCTCCAGCGCCCGTAGCGCCATGGCAGGTACCACCGCGCCGCGGCGGGAACAACGTCGGGAACAGGGTCATACCCGTGCGTGCCGCGTGGACGGCAACGCCACACGCGCCCTGCCCCCATCCAACCGCCGGGCCAAAACCCATGCCTCAAGATCGCATCTCGGGTGAACTCGGAACAGGACGGCGCGTGGCGGCAGTTTCGGCCCATAAAGGCCGACAGCGTATAACGATACGTCTGGATGAGCAGAAAGGCGGTCCATTTAAAGGGCCAGTCGATCGCCGCCCAGACACGGTCCATCACACTCCGGCCCTCTCGAGCGCTTCATTGATCGCCTCAAACACCAACAATGTGGAAGCATGGCGGGCAGGAAACGCCCGAACAGGTTCAAGATATTTGAGGTCATCCCAACGCCCGTCTGGTGGCTTGCCATCCGACTTGAGCATCGCGACCATAGCTTCACGCACGCGACGCAACTCGACCGGCGTCGATCCGACAATTTGCTCGGCAACGATTGCGGCGCTCGTCTGGCCAAGCGCGCATGCGTTCACATCGGCGCCATACGCCACAACCTTGCCGCCCTCGAGCTTCAGGTCGACTTCGACCGCCGATCCACACACGCGGGACACCTTTCGCGCGGTACCGTGCGGCGCCTCGAGGCGTGGCATCTGGCGGGCGGCCCCGGCAATTTCGAGGATGCGAGAGCTGTAAAGGTCGGAAAATTCCATATTTGCGCAGCTTCTTGGGTCATTGAACCCAGTGTTCATCAAATCGCGCCATCTGGTTTCTTGTCCAATGGCGCCTCTGGCCTATATAAGGAGCCACGCGCCGGGCTGCAAAATCTTATTGGTCCAGCGACGACCCTGCGGCGTAAAGGATGCATTCGGCGCCTAGCAAGCCGCAGTCCGGGGATAATCGAATGGACATGAACGTCAAACCCAAGCCTGTCGCACAGACCGCACTCGAACGCGTGATCCAACGCCCGTCGCGCGAAGAAGCGGAAGCGGCGGTCCGCACGCTGATCGCCTGGGCGGGAGACAATCCCAACCGCGAGGGATTGATCGACACGCCGCGCCGTGTTGTGGATTCGTATCGCGAATTTTATTCCGGCTATGACGAAGACGCAGCCAAGATTCTGGAAACGACTTTTTCTGAAGTCGGTGGCTATGACGATATCGTGCTGGTCCGCGATATTCCGTTCAATTCTCACTGCGAGCACCACATGGTGCCATTCGTGGGTAAGGCACATATAGCCTATCTGCCCCATGATGGCGTCGTGGGATTGTCAAAGCTCGCCCGTGTAACCGACGTCTTTGCCAAGCGCCTGCAGACGCAGGAAAACCTCACAGCTCAGATCATCGAGGCGATCAACGAGGCCATCAACCCGCGCGGTGCAGCCGTGATGCTCGAAGCAGAGCACATGTGCATGTCCATGCGCGGAGTGCGCAAACATGGCTCATCTACGATCACGCATCGGTTCACAGGCGTTCTGGCCGAAGACCGCCAGGAGCAGGACCGCTTTTTCGCCCTCATCCGCGCCGGGCGGTAAGTGCCTTTGCCTCGGCGCGGCCTTGGTTTAAAGACCGCGCCATGACCCAATTTACCGACCCGAAGACACTCAACAACGCCGATATCGAATCGGGCGCGATTTTTGCTCCCAAGTTCGACGCCAACGGGCTCGTTGCCGTTGTCACCCAGGAGGCGTCCAGCGGTGATGTCCTTATGGTTGCGCACATGAACGCTGATGCCATCGCCGAGACGCTTCGGTCCGGCTATGCGACCTACTGGTCGCGTTCACGCGCCAAGCTTTGGAAAAAGGGCGAATCCTCAGGCGAGTTGCAAGAGGTGGTCGAAATCCGCGCAGATTGCGACCAGGATGCGCTCCTGCTCATCGTCAACCAGACCGGACATGGCGCTGCCTGCCACACAGGGCGAAAATCCTGCTTTTATCGCAAGGTGGAAACGGTGGATGGACAGACCGTTCTCGCCGATAGCGGCTCTGAGCGCCTTTTCGATCCGGCCGATGTTTACGGGCGCTGACGGCCGCGCGCCATGGCGTCGAAGAGCGACGGTAACAGCAGGCCAGCGACGAAGCCGCCGATATGGGCTTCCCACGCGATCGCAATGTTAGTGCCCGTGATCATCGGCGAAAATCCGATGAGAACGTTGAGGCCCATCCAGAATATTATGAAGGCCCTGCTCCGTGGGTTTGCGAATACACCTGTAAGAGTCGCCGTGCGCCGGCCGACTGGAACGATTTCACCGGTAAACTCATCGCGGCGGACGACCACAGGCTCGAAAATGAACCGCATCGCCGCTCCGGTCAGCGCCGCGACACCGCCCGATGCACCAATTAACACCGCAAACTGGTTAACGACGAAAACAATGACGGCGGCCTGAACCAACGCTCCAGCCAACGCCCCGAGCAGAAAAACTGTGAGCACACCCGTCGCGCCGTATCGGCGGCCTACTGGCGTCCCAAAAATTGCCAGCCACGCCGTGTTGAAGATCAGGTGCATATAATCGACGTGCAGAAAAGCGTGCGTGAACCCGCTCCAGATCAGGGGAAGCATCCCGCCCGGCCACTGCTCTGGCGCCACGAATCGATCAGGGATGAACCCGAACCATATCCTGAGTGCACCCAGGCCGTAGTCGTCCAGGGCCAGATCGGCAGCGACCTGAACGGCCCACATTAACCCGACCAGTACGGCGACGGTCGCAGGCACGTTGAAGATCGGCTCCCGGGCCTTCCTCTGCCCTTGCGGCGCAATCTCATTCATACAAAAAACCTTTGCGTCACAACGGCTTGGCTGAGGGTTCCAGCCTTATCCACACCAAGCGTGCGGAAATTAACCTTAATACTTGTTTAAGAGCGATTTCAGGCAGCGAATTTGGCACTCTGACGTTGTACCGCCCGGAGTCGTCTCGTCTCCACATCTGCCCACTGAGGACGAATTAGGCCAAATGCAACAGCGCAGCACCAAGACGCTCTACTCCTACTGGAACGAAATTCGCGGTGCCCGCTCGACTCCCGAACGACGCGACATCGACCCTACCCGGATTCGCGACGCCCTGGCCCATACATTCATTCTTGAATCCGACGACGGTTTCGATTTCAATTTTCGTCTCGCCGGTTCGCACATATGTGCGACCTATTGCCGGGAACTCAAGTCCCGCTCGTTCTCGACGCTTTGGGCGACCCGCGATCACGACGCGCTCGAAACGCTTATGCGCGCAGTCACCGAAGATCACGCCGTGGCGCTGGTGAGCTTTGAAGGCCAGACAGAACGCGGCGAAAAACTAAGCTTTGAACTCGCGCTGTTCCCGCTCCGCCACAATGGCGTGACAACCTCGCGGATGATGGGCAGCCTCTCCGCACTCGACACCCCCTATTGGTTAGGTATTCACCCCGTCATCGGTCAGCGCATCACGGGCCTTCGATTGATATGGCCCGACGACCGCGATACCGCCTCGCCGCAAGGCTATGCCAGTGCGATGGGTAACGACATCGCTGCCGCCGTAAATGACATCCACACTCCGATGCCATCGAGCGTCAGCGGCGTGTCTGCCCGGCGCTATGCGCATCTCTCCGTCATCGATGGCGGCAAAGCCTGAAGACTGCATTCGCGCTAAAGCCAGGATGCCTCCATTACCGTCCGTTAACGCTAGACCACATAAGATGGTGACAAAAGACGGTGGCGGAGGCGGGCGCGGGCGATGCTCATCCAGGATTCTATGACGAATGTGATGGCTGCTGCGGCGCTTCGTGACGACAACGAAGGCCGCTTCCAGCGCGTTCGCGTTTCGATCCTCGGACGCTATATGCTCGCTGATCGCCGCGAGTTTCCCTGCCAAGTCATCGAGATGTCCCCTGGGGATGCTGTAGTCATCGCACCGGTCTCGGGTCGGGTGGGCGAAAAGGTTATCGGATATCTCGATCACCTCGGTCGCGTCGAAGGCACGATTCTCGAAACGTTTGACGGCGGCTTTCGCATGGATTTGGTGGCGTCTTCGCGCAAGCGCGAGAAACTCGCCGCCCAGCTTACCTGGCTTGCCAACCGCGATCTTCTGAACCTGCCTGAAGACCGTCGGCACGAACGCGTCGTTCCCGACATCCGCCACTCCTCGATCCTGCTCGAAGACGGCCGACGCTACAATTGCAAGATTACGGACATCTCGCTCTCAGGCGCCGCCGTCGAGATCGACGTACGCCCGGCGCTCGGCACGCCAATCACTCTCGGCCGCATGCGCGCCCGCGTCATCAGGCACTTTTCTGACGGCATCGCCGTGGAATTTGCCTCCGTGCAGGAAATGCTCACCGTCGTGCAGCAAAACCTCCGGATCAATTGATCGCTTTCGGCTATCCCGCAGTGCTGACCCGTCAACTGCGGCCCGTCTGGTCTGCCTAGGTCGTCCCACGAATTGCCGGTACTGCGAATACTGATCAACGATCGGGAAATTTTCGTAGTGAACCGATCCTTAACCCGCTCACCGGTATTGTCCTGACAGTCGCGCGATGAACGGCCGCTGGGGGCGGGGTCGGACCGCGCAGCCAGCCGCGTACTCTGGATGGTAGTTGTAATGCGTATCAGAAAAAAGGTAGCGGCTTTGGCCGTCAGCCTTACCGCCCTCACTACCCTGTCCGGGTGCACCTCGCTTTTCGGCGGGCTCTTCAGTGCCAACTCGGCTCATGAATGCATGACCCGCGTCATGTACTTCGAATCCAACCGCTCGAGCCCGGATGGCATGCTGGCCGTGGGCACGGTAGTGATGAACCGCGTCAACTCACCCCAGTTTCCCAATGATGTTTGTGGCGTTGTCGGCCAGCGTAACCAGTTTGCGTCCGGCGTTCTCACCCGTCAGATGACCGAGCCGCGCAGCGTCCAACTGGCGTCGGCGATGGCTCAGCGCGCCCTGAGGGGCGAACGTCATCATGGCGTGCAGGATGCAATGTATTTTCATACCGCCGGTTTGACGTTCCCATACCGCAACATGCACTACGTTCTGGTTGCTGGCGGTAATGCCTTCTATGCGCGACGCTAGAAATCATGGCTAACGCGCCGTAAAACAAGCCGATAAAACACGCATAAAAACTGCGTTGTAGTTTTCGGATCAGCGAAATCGCCGACCTCTATCGTGATCTCTGTCGGGGAGATCACGATAATGAAAAACAAATCGATCCTTATCTCGGGCCTTTTAGCCCTCACCGTATCCTTCGCAGCCGCCGCGCCGGTTGCCGCTCAGGACGTCGCCAGCCTGCATCCGGCCTACGCCACGACGATGGACCTGACGTCCATTCCAGTGGGGCATGCCGAGTTCTGCGAACGCCGTCCCTATGACTGCCAGCCCATGGCGCCCACCGCGCCAGTGTCGCTGACCGACGCCTTATGGGCCGAGCTTCAGGACGTCAACAACCACTACAACACCACCATCACGGCCATGAGCGACCAGGACCTTTACGGTGTCCCCGAGTTCTGGACACTGCCGACATCTGGTTATGGCGATTGCGAAGACATCTCGCTCGCAAAGCGCGCCGCGCTGATCGAGCGCGGCTGGTCACCGGCCAACCTTCTGATCTCGGTCGTGATGCAACCCAATGGCGAAGGACATGCCGTCCTGATGGTCCGCACTGACCGCGGCGATCTCGTTCTCGACAATCAAGAAGGCCTGATCAAGATCTGGACCGACACACCCTACACATTCCTCAAGCGCCAGTCCCAGGCCCATGCTGGCCAGTGGGTCGATATCCTCGACGGTCGCGACAACGTCGTTACGGCGACTGCAGCGTACTAGACCTCACTACCCACTCCCCGACAGGAGTGTACTTAGGCCGGCCTCCAAGCGGAGCGCCGGTCTTTTTTTTCGGCTTGATCTACGCAACCGCGCGCAGCATCGCGACATAGGTGCCGACGATCATCAATCCCGTGACAAAGCTCCAGCCAAAGGCAATGGTTGAGGCGAGCAGTACGTCGACGGTGGCAGGACGACCGGCACTGCCCGATTGCCAGCCCATGCGCAACATCATGTACGGGCCGCATATCACGACGACAACCACATTGATCAGGCTCTCTAGCGCAGTCTGCCCCTGCAGACTAAACGCTGCAACTTTACGGGCAAGCTGTTGGTAGAGATGAGTGCCCGTCCCGGCGACACTCAATCCGATACCGATCAGAAACAGGGCCAGGATGAACTGGGTCACAAGAAACTCCCGGACACGCGTTTACGCTTTATTAAACATAATCGGTGCCAAAATCCTTGTCACTGCCTCCAGATACCTATGGTTAATTTGAGCAACCCGACCTCCATCGCGGAAAATCAGCGCGCCGACATTCCTCTGAGATCGGTGCTCTACACGCTTGCTGTGATAATGCTAATCGCCGCGCTTGCCGGGCTCGGACTAGCTTATGGTCTGCGAGGATATTTCAGCGCTGCGACGAGCGATCCAGGTGTACCTGCCTTAGTGGAACGTCACAGCGTCACCATCGGGGCACAACGCTACGCCATTCCCGCCAGCCTGATAGGAGACCCGGCACAGCGACGCGACGGCTTTGCCGAGCGTCTCGACCTGACGCTGGCACTACCGATCTCTGAAAACGGATTGAGTGAAGTCGATATTACGCTGATGCCGCGCGGCCGTGTGCGAACGAGCGCTGCTCTACTCGACAGCGTCTATTTGCACCAGTTCGCCGACACTCAGCTTTCCGGGCCGATCGGCCTTGTTGGAAAGCCTCTGGAGATCGACGCCGGAACCCAAGGGGAGACGGTCTGGTACGACCCGCTCAGTGCCGGCCCGTTCGTCGCCAAATGCATGAGGCCGGTCAACGACCGTATTGGCACTCGGACTTGCATGCGTGTCCTGTCGTTGAGCGATCGCAACACGGCCATAGTGACCTTCGAGCCATCAGCATTGGGCAATTGGCGAAGCTTCGACGAAACGGTTGAAAACGCCTTGGCCATGCTGCGGCTGTAGGGCAAAGCAAGGGCAGAAGCCCTCAGCTCACTTCGTCAAGGTCGATATCGAGGATCGAGATCTGCACCATATAGGACTTCTCGCCTTCGTCCTCGTCGACATAGATCAGCCCAAAAAACTCGTCGCCAAGATAGAGTTCAACCGAATCGTCCTGCTTCGGACGTGGGCGAACGTCGATGGCGGTATTACCGAATTTCTGCTGCAGGTACTTCTGGATCTTGATGATTTCGTCGTGCTTCACAAAAAATCTCCAATGCGTTCAATCGCGAGGCGAAATGCGAGACGCCGCCTCTGACAACGCAACAAAATGGTTTTGGTTTAGGATCGGCGCGACTTTAGTCATCGCGGAACAGAAGGCAATGCCGGGGATAAATTTTCCCCGCAGTCCTGCTCCGCTAGCGTTTCTCTAGTCGCGCGCGACCATGACGATCTGGTCCATGACCGTCGCGGGCTGGTTGCATCCCGCCTCACCCACCACTTTGGCTGGCACGCCGGCGACCGTCGTCCGCGCCGGCACTTCCTTGAGCACGACCGAACCCGCAGCGATGCGTGAACAATCGCCCACGCGGATATTGCCCAGAATTTTCGCTCCTGCCCCGATCAACACGCCATTGCCGATCTTGGGATGGCGATCCTCATCGGCCTTGCCCGTGCCGCCAAGGGTCACCGAATGCAAGATCGAGACGTGATCGCCGATCATCGCGGTCTCGCCGACAACGAACCCGGTGGCGTGATCGAGCATTATGCCTTTGCCGATCCGGGCAGCAGGGTGAATGTCCACCTGGAAGACCTGACTCGATCGGCTCTGCAGATAATAGGCGAAATCTCTGCGCCCGGCGCGCCACAACGCATGGGCGAACCGATGCGTCTGGATAGCTTGATAGCCCTTGAAAAACAGGAACGGCTCTATCGCACGATGGCAGGCAGGATCGCGTTCGAGAGTGGCCGCGAGGTCCGCACGGGCAGATGCCGCGATTTCGGGCGTAGCGCGAAGCATCTCATCGAAAGCCTGCCGGATCAGATCAGAAGGCACGTCGGCGTGATCAAGCCGCGCCGCCAGCCGGTGCGCAAGAGCGGACTCGAACCCGTCATGGTTCAGCACGCTCGAAATCGCGAGCTGGGTCATAAATGGCTCAGCAGCGCAAATACGCTCGGCGTCAATCATCATCGCGTCCCAGATCGGGTCGACGGACTTCAGATTACCGGGCTTCTTGACGCTGTTCGACATGGTCGTCTCCAAGGGACGGATTGGCGCGAACGCCACATATAGGCGAACCCATTGTCTCAAACAAAGGGTCAGGTGGCAAATTGGTTCACAATTGCCTCAGGAGGGATAAACGCGTTTCAGAAATTCCAGCACGCCGCGCCTAAATTGAGGGTCGCCCGTGGCGCGCATGTGGTCGCGCCTTTCTATGACAAGCGCCTCCCCCTTCGGCAGCAGATCGGCCAGAGGCTGCGCTGGTCCTGCCACTTCGTCCTCACTGCCGACCGCAACAAGCACCGGAACGGCGATGGACTTGAGATCTTCAACGGCAATTTTCGTTCGCGATCCGCCCATGCACGCCGCAAGCGCCCTAAGGTCGCTCTTGGTGCGTTCGGCGAAAATACGAAACTGCCGACCGGTCGGATGCGTCACCTGAGAGAGTGCATCGGCATTGAGTGCTTCGATGATCTGCTCACTGTCGAGCATCGGCTTCGGCATGTTGGCACCAAGACCACCAAAGATCGCACAAGCGACCTTTTCCGGGTTTTGCAGGCAAACGAAGGCGCTGATGCGCGCGCCCATGGAATAGCCCAGCAGTGCGACTTTCTCGAACTCTAGATGGTCGATCAGATTAGCCACGTCTCGCGCCATATCCGGCGCGCCGTACACTGCCGGATCGTATATCTTTTCCGACTGGCCGTGACCGCGATTGTCAAGCGTCACGACCTGATAGCCGGCACTGGTTAAAGCCTCGACCCAGCCCGTCGCCACCCAGTTTACGATCCCGTTCGACGCAAAACCATGTATTGCGAAGATCGGCGCCCCCTCGCCATAAACCTCGTAAGCCAAGGTGAAACCTTCGGATTGAAAACTAGGCATAAGGGATTCTTTCGACTCTGGATTTGTCCCGTCTTAACAACTCACTTCCAGCACGCCAACATCGCACTGGCCATTGCGAAGCCAAATCGGTATGGTCCGCGCGATTTTCCAGACACCATCCAGACGGCGACTTCGATGGCACAGCATTTCACTCCACACTTCCACAATACCGATGGCCTTGCGCGCATCTCGATCGGCGCCAAGGAGTTCCAGTGTGTTGGCGCCATGCCACCGTTCGATCATCCGCATGTGTTTCTCGACATGGGGTCCGACACGGAAGTCGTCTGCCCATACTGCTCGACGCTCTTTGTCTTTGATCCGGCACTGCCTGCCGGATCGGCCAATCCCCAGAGCGCGATCTTTCACATCGAACACGCCTAGTCGCGCGCCGCGCCTATGGGTGCCCCCCGCGCAATCACGATCGTTGGGGCCGGCATCGCCGGACTGACGCTTGCGCTCGGGCTCGCGAAGTTCGGCCTTCAAGTTCTAGTCATCGAGCGCAACGCGAGTTTGAGTGAATTTGGTGCCGGGCTGCAGATCAGCCCCAACGCCCGAAAGCCTCTCGATCGTCTCGGTCTCGCCGACTCAATTGAAGACAGAAGCTTCTCACCGAGCGGCATCGACATCTTTCCCGGGACTCGCGCCCAGCCCCTTCAGACTTTGGCGCTAGGTGAAGAAATCGCCGAGCGGTTTGGGGCACCCTATGCTGTGATGCATAGAGCCGACCTCGTCGAAACCCTTTTCGCCGCCGCAAAGCGCTTCGCCAATATCGACATCGCTTTCGGAGTGAACGATCTCGCGATCGATACCGAAGGTGATCGGTTGGAGGTACGTTTTACAGACGCCGAAGACATGCCACGCCGAGCGCGCCCCTTCGCCCTGATTGGAGCCGACGGTGTCCGATCCGCGGTGCGCACTCAGGTCCTTGGCGGTCCTGACGCCCGCTATACCGGCAAGATCGCATGGCGCGCGCTCGTCCCGACGCATGCGCTGGACGAGACGTTCGATCTGCGCAGAACGGCTCTACTGCTGAACAGCAATTATCACCTTGTCGTTTATCCCCTGCCCCAGCGAAACGCCGTCAACCTGGCGCTCTTTACGCATCAGGCCGACCCCAACCCATCCCCCCTTGTTGCACCTACAATCCACACGCGCGGCAATCGCCGACTGGAAGTCGTGATGACTGCGGTCGGAGATGGCTGGACGCCTTGGGTGCTCTCGGAGGTCATGACGGACACATGGTCACGCGGACCGGTCGGAATCATCGGTGATGCTGCGCACGCCATGCTCCCCTTCCAGGCGCAGGGCGCGGCGATGGCGATCGAGGATGCTGCTGTCCTCGCACCACTGCTTGCCGCTTCTCCAAATGCCGAGCACGCCTTTACGCGCTACGCCGCGCTGCGAAAACCTCGCGTTGGCCGCGTCCAGGAGGTCTCAAGGGCCAATGGACGCATATTCCACATGCGTGCGCCGCTATCGCTCGCCCGCGACCTCGTCATACGGGCGTCGGGGCCGCGCGACCATTTCCGCCGTCTTGATTGGGTCTATGGCTATGATCCCCACGTGTCGTCCTAAGTGAATGGGAACCTTGGCAGTGCCCTTGCCTTTACCTCGACCAATGTGCCAACTGACCCCTGCGCTCTGACTAGAAAACGAGTCCCATGCGAGTTAATCCCCAGTCGCGCCTGACGCTCGTCTTCATCCTGATCACGGTGTTTTTGGACATCGTCGGGCTGGGCATCATCCTGCCCGTTCTTCCCGAGCTCATTCTCGACCTCTCCGGCGAAACAGTCACCAACGCTGCGGTGATCGGCGGATATCTGGTGTTCGTTTACGCCTCGATGCAGTTCTTCTTTTCCCCGATCCTGGGCAATTTGTCGGACCGATGGGGACGACGGCCGATCCTGCTCCTTTCCCTGGTCGGCCTGTCGATCGATTACCTGATCATGGCATGGGCACCCACCCTCGCTTGGCTGTTCGTCGGGCGCGTTCTTTCGGGCATCTGTGGCGCAGCCATGGGAACGGCGACCGCGTATGTGGCGGATATCACTCCCAAGGAAAAGCGCTCCCAGCGCTTTGGCCTGATCGGGGCCGCATTTGGCCTCGGCTTCATAGTCGGGCCGGTGATAGGCGGCGAGTTAGGCGAGTTCGGTCCTCGCGCGCCATTTTATCTGGCGGCGGTGCTTGCGGCAGCGAACGTCGTCTTCGGCTTTTTCGTCCTACCTGAGAGTCTTTCCAAGTTTCGACGCCGCCGCTTCAACTGGAAGCGTGCCAACCCTGTCGGGGCGATCCTCGCGTTCCGCCACTCGCCAGTCATCTTCGTGCTTTTGGGCTCGCTCTTCCTGTTCTCGCTCGCGGGTCAGACCTATCCCAACGTCTGGAACTTCTTCACCATCGAGGAATTCGGCTGGAGCCCGTCTCAGATCGGACGGTCACTCGGCGTATTCGGCGTGCTTTTTGCGCTGAGCCAAGCCTTGCTCGTTGGCTATTCTACCCGCTCGATCGGCGTTACGCCGACAGTCATCATTGGCCTGTCACTGGCAGTCGTAGCGTTCACGGGGGTGTCCTTCATCCACACCGAATTGGGTCTGTGGACATTTCTAGTTATCGGCGCGTTTTCCGGTATCGCCGCGCCGGCGCTCACTGGGCTTCTGGCCAACAACGTCCGCAGCAATCAGCAGGGCGAGCTACAGGGGGCGGTAAACGCGTCCAACTCCCTGACCGCCATCATCGCGCCTCTTGCCGCAACCCAGATGTTTGCGTTCTTCACCACCAGCCCGCTCCGGCCGATCCATTTTCCTGGAGCTCCTTTCTTTGCTGCTGGAATGCTGGTGCTGGGCGCTATTGGCCTATTCATCTTCGCCGCTATTAAATTCGATCTTCGCAGCAAGCCGTACGACGAAACGCGCAAGAAGCCGCGCTATACCCAGCCAACCGGCCAGGCGGTAAATGCGCCGGATGAAGAAGAAACGCTGGCTGAGATCGAGGATAATCCCGATGACGAGATCATCGAGAGCCCCCGGACCACCGCACAAGAACAGACGGATAAAAAATAGGGCCGGATCGCTCCAGCCCTACTCATTTGTTTTATTTGCCGATCAAGCTCGGCCATTTATGATGGAAATCACCATCCTGATCGAACCGCTTGAACCCATGCGCGCCGAAAAAGTCGCGCTGCCCCTGCGTTAGATTGGTCGTTCCCCGCGCCTGCCGATAAGCATCAAAATAAGCGAGCGCTGACGACAGACACGGCGCCGGCAATTCATTCACCGCACAGGTCGCGACCACCGCGCGAAGTGAACCATTGCAATCCTTCATGAGATCGACAAACGCTGGTTGCGTCAGCAGATTTGACGACGTCCCACCGGCAAACGACTGGGAAATCTGGTCGAGGAACCGGGAGCGAATAATGCATCCTGCGCGCCAGATCTTGGCGATCGTGTCGAGCGGCAGATTCCACCCATTCTCCTCGGAGGCCTTCGCCATGACCGCAAAGCCCTGAGCATAGGCAGCGATCTTGCCCGCAAGCAGCGCCTTTTCTAACGCCTCGAGCGATATAGTCGCATTGCCCTTGATGCCTGCGCCGTAAAGATCCTCGCCGCGCTTGCGCTCTTCCTTCATTGAAGAGATCGACCGCGCTGCCACGGCGCCCTCGATCGTGGTAGCCGTAATTCCGAGATTTAGGGCCTCGATGGCCGACCAGCGGCCAGTACCCTTCTGTCCCGCCGCATCGACGATCACGTCGACCAGAGGCAGATCGCTGCCTACGTCGCGTGCGGCAAGAACATGATGGGTGATTTCGATCAGATAGCTGTCGAGCGGGCCCTTGTTCCAATCGGCGAAAACCTTGGCGCATTCTTCCGGGCTCATGCCGAGCCCATCGCGCATGACACCATAAATTTCGGCGATCATCTGCATGTCGGCATATTCGATCCCGTTATGGATCGTCTTGACGAAATGTCCCGCGCCGCCTGTTCCAAGATAGGCGCAGCAGGCTTCGCCATCGAACTTGGCCGAAATGGCGGTCAGCACGGCCTCCGCATTTTGCCACTGCGCCTCGGAGCCACCGACCATGATGGATGGCCCGTGACGAGCACCCTCTTCACCCCCCGACACACCGATTCCCAAAAATCCGATGCCCGTGCCGTCGAGTTCGGAGAACCGGCGCACAGTATCGTGGTAGTTTGCATTACCGGCATCGATGATTACATCGCCGTCTTCGAGCAGCGGCTTGAGCTGTGCGATCACCGCATCGACAGGTTCGCCCGCCTTGACCATAACGATGACTGAGCGCGGGCGCTTGAGCATTTTGACGAAGGTTGCGAGATCGCCGCTGCCCATCACCTTGTCGCTGAGCGTACCGGCATTGCCAAGGAACGCGTCTACTTTGTCAGCGGTGCGATTATAGACCGCGATCGTGTAGCCATTGTCTGCGATATTGAGCGCCAGGTTCTCGCCCATCACGCCAAGCCCGATGAGCCCGATATCCGCCTCTTGCATGCCAATGCCTCTCAACTGTCAAAAACGTGATCTTCATCTAGCGTGCATAATCGCTGCCCGCAACTCGCCAGAGATTAGGGATGGGCCCCGGCAAAAGGATATGCAACAAGGTGCCCGCCCTTCGGCGTTGCTCGGCTCCCTAGTCCGTGCGACAACGGCTTATCGAAATGTAATCGAGTACATTTGGGACGATTGATGCAAGAACGCCCCCTCAATTCGCATGCGGATATCCGCCTGATTGTCGTCATGGGCGTCTCGGGCGCCGGAAAATCCACAATTGGCGAACGCCTGGCAAAGAAGCTGGATATCCCCTTTCTCGATGCCGACAATCTTCATCCCCGCTCCAATGTGGAAAAGATGCGGGGCGGCACGCCACTCACCGACGAGGATCGCTTTCCATGGCTGGAAATCGTCGCTGATGCCATGCGCAACACCGCCGACACGCGCGGACGTGTGGTCTGCGCATGCTCTGCGCTGCGTCGCGTTTACCGCGACTGCCTCACTCGTCGCGCTGGCGAACAAATCCTTTTCGTCCTGCTGCATGGAGACAAAGCGGTCATCGCAGAGCGGCAGGCCAACCGACCCGGCCACTTCATGCCCCCCAAGCTCCTCGACAGCCAATTTGCAACGCTCGAGCATTTCGAGGACGACGAAGACGGTATTGTGGTTGATGTGGCCAAGAGCGTTGAAGAAATCGTCGACGAGATTGCCGTCCAAATCACGCGTTAAGGTGGAACTACCGCCTTTCGACAGTGTATCCGCGCTCTTCGAGAAGGGTCGGGATCGAATCGGGACCGACATAATGCCCCAATCCCACGGCGACTAGGGTCGTACCCTCGCCTTCAAGGATCGCCTCGATGCCGTTGACGAATCCTATATTGCGTTCAACGAACAGGATTTCATAGAACGCCTCAAGGTCCCTCGCGATCTCAAGAGTCTCCGCCTCCAGCAACTCCAGATCGCCGTCAATCCAGCTCTCAAGCTGCACACTCAAGTCGGCTTTTGCCTCTTCGTACTCGGCGATGGTTTGGCGCAGGACATCCAGTTGCACGTCCTCGTCCATCCCTGACAGCATGTCGAACTGCTCCTCGAACGTCTCGAATCCGCGCACGGGGACAGCCAACTCATCGGCCTGCGCCTTGATCTGCGCGTCGATCCCATCTTCGGGGTCGAACCCTGCCTCCATCAGCATCAGCCCGGTAATTTGAAGATAGGCGAACCAAGGACGCATGGAGTCGAAACCGTCGAGAGGCACATTATGCTCCTCCAGAATGGCTTCAAGGTCCGCCATTTCATCACTATCCAGAAGTGACGAAAGCGGCCGGTCGGGCGCCATGCCGAGCCGCATGATCATACCGCCGAGATTATCGGGCGGCGTCAAATCAGGGATTTCCAGCCAAACCTCGTCTGCCTTCGCGAGGGCATCAGCGACCGCGGTGCTCTGCCATTCGATCCCCTCACGCATAACATGCACCGTCCCGACCATATAAACGGTCGAATCCTCGTCGCTGACGACCCAGATCGGTGGCTCTGGGCTTTGCGCCATGGCTGGCACCACCGCCGCGCTGCAAGCGAAAAGTGCGGCAATCCAGCCGGTAGAGCGCAATCGAGCCATGGAGAAATCCTTTAAAGTCTTCAAACAAGCTTCGGGGTAAACCCTCAGGCAAGAAATGGTTTCGCGCAAACCGGGACTATAATTATGATGCGAACATGACGAATGCATTGTCCATTGGCGCACTGAGACGCGGCCCGCTACGGAACCGCTGGGGCCTCGTCATGCTCGGGATGTTGGCGCTGTTGGGCATCGTGGGCCTTTGGGGCAACCACTATGCCCACCGCTTCTATTTCGACGAGGCCGAAGCGCGTGGCATCAACACCTTACGCCTTTCGGTCGCTGTGCTGCGTGGCCACATGGCCCGTTACGAAAGCCTCCCGTCGGTTATCGCAGGCTTTGATGAAATTCAGGACATGATGGCCGACCCTCGGAATGAGACGATGGTCGATGAGGTCAATCGCTATCTCAAGGAGATCAACACGCAGTTCGCGTCCTCCGACATCTATGTCATGGACCCCCAGGGCACGACGATCGCCGCGAGCAATTACGATACCGAAACACCGTTCGTGGGTGAGAATTTCCAGTATCGCCCCTATTTCTTCGAGGCAATCGACGGAGGCGAAGGTCGATTTTTTGCCCTCGGCACGACGTCCCTTAAGCGCGGATATTATTTCGGAGCTCCGGTCACGGTCGGCGGCGAAACCCTTGGCGTTGTGGCCGTCAAGATCGACATCGATTCGATAGAGGAAACCTGGCGCGGCGCAGGCGATCTCAACATCATCGTTACCGATCCCGAAGGCATCATCTTCATGACGAGTCAGCCCGAATGGCTTTACCATTCGGTGCTCCCGCTCACCAGCGAGCGACTGGCCCGCACCGCTGAAACACGTCGCTATGCGGATGCACAACTGGCCGAACTCGCCCTTACCGAAAGCCGAACGGACGCCCACCACCTCTACCGGATCGCAGGTCCTGGGGCCGAAAGCGAATACCTTGTTGTCTCAGAGGATATGACGGAAGCCGACTGGACCGTCTCTGTCCTTCTCGATACAGCGTCGTCACGTCGCGACGCCCTGACGACGCTTGCCATCGCCCTTCTGGTTATCGCCATGATCAGTCTAGGAGTGGCCGCGATCTTCCAGCGACGGGCGCGTTTGCGCGAACGCTTCGAAATGCAGCGCGACGCCAAGGAACTGCTCGAACGTCGCGTCAACGAGCGCACCGCTGAACTCGCCAGTGTCAACCGCAGGCTCGAGGAAGAGGTGACCGAGCGCCGGGCCACCGAGCAAATGCTGCGCAAGACACAGTCTGATCTCGTCCAGGCGGGCAAGTTGGCAGCGCTCGGACAGATGTCCGCTGCCCTTTCGCACGAGTTCAACCAGCCTCTGGCCGCTGCACGAAATTATGCCGAAAACGCATTGGTCCTCATCGAGCGGGATCGTGTAGATGATGCCAAGACCAATGTGTCCCGCATTTCCGGCCTCATCGACCGGATGAGCGCAATTTCGCGCCACCTGCGCAATTTCGCGCGCAAGCCCAACCAGAAACTCACCAGCGTTCCGCTTGATCAAGTGCTCGACGATACGCTTGAGATCATCAATTGGCGCCTCAAATCCGCTGATATCCAGCTAACTGTCGATTTGGGTAACGCGCCTCTATCGGTGGTCGGCGGCCCGATCCGCCTTCAGCAAGTGCTCGTGAACATCCTTTCAAACGCGATCGATGCTGTCGAAAGCACCGTCGACCGCCGCATCGCGGTGACGGCGCGGCGGAATGGCGACGTCGTCACCATCACGATCCGCGATCACGGCCCCGGGATCACGCCGGGCCTTGGCGACCGCATTTTCGATCCGTTCTTTTCCACCAAAGGCGTCGGCAAGGGTCTCGGTCTGGGACTATCCATCTCCTACAATATCATCAAGGATTTCGGCGGGGAACTTCGCGTCGAAAATCATCCTGAAGGGGGAGCGATCTTTACGATCGAACTAACCACAGCGTCGACGACGGACGGCACGACCTCCCGCATATTGGAAGCCACTCCATGAGCGCAGAAACGATCCTGTTGGTCGATGACGAGGACGATTTACGCCATTCCACAGCGCAAGGGCTGGAACTGGCGGGCTTCGATGTCCTCGATTTTGCCAGCGCGGAACGCGCGACGCATCTGGCCGGATTTGGCTTCAAAGGCATCGTCATTACCGACATCCGCATGCCCGGAATGGACGGGCTGACGCTGATGAACCGCCTTCACGAGATCGACCGCGACATCCCGGTGATCTTAGTCACCGGACATGGCGACGTCCAATTGGCGGTCCGTGCCATGCGCGAGGGCGCCTACGATTTCTTGGAAAAGCCTTTTGTAACCGGCCAATTGGCGGAAATTGCCGCACGCGCACTCGACTATCGTCGCCTGGTTCTTGAAAACCGGGTGCTGCGTGCGGCCGCGGGCCAAAGCGATGATCTCGAGCAGCGCCTCCTCGGCCGCTCCAACCCGATGATCGAGCTTCGCCGCAAAATCCGTACGATCGGGCCGACCGATACGGACTTGCTGATTATCGGCGAGACTGGGTCGGGCAAGGAGGTGACGGCGCGCGCGCTTCACGATCTGTCGCAGCGCGCCAACAAGCCCTATGTGGCGATAAATTGTGCCGCCCTACCCGCCAATCTTATCGAAAGCGAATTGTTCGGCCATGAGATTGGGGCCTTTCCAGGGGCCATGCGCGCCCGCTTCGGCAAATTCGAGCTGGCCCAGGGCGGCACCATTTTGCTCGACGAAATCGGCTCCATGCCATTGGATGTCCAGGGCAAGCTGCTCCGGGTAATCCAGGATCGAACCATCACTCGACTGGGATCCAACGACGCCCTGCCTCTCGACGTGCGGTTTCTCGCAACCTCGAAAACCCCACTAGAGCGCGATGTCGCCGCCGGACGCTTCCGCGCAGACCTGCTTTATCGCCTCAATGTCATCACCCTGAACATCCCCCCGCTGTCGGATCGCCGAGAGGACATTCCGCTACTCTTTATGCAATTGCTCAGCGAAGCCGCGTCGCGATATCGCCGCGATCCCGTCAGCATCTCTCCTTCGATCCTCACAGCTTTGGGCGAACGCGAATGGCCCGGCAACGTCCGAGAACTGCGCAATGCGGCAGATCGATACATCCTCGACCTAGGCCTGCCATTCGCGGAAAGCGCTGTCGACGATCTCGGCGCGGCGCATACAGAGCGGCTTGCCGACAAGGTTGCTCATTTTGAGCGGAGCGTCATCGAACGCGCGCTGATAGCCCATGGTGGCAGCCTCAAACCGGTCTACGAGTCGCTCGGGCTGTCCCGCAAGTCGCTCTATGAAAAGATGCAGAAACACGGGCTCGATCGCAGTCGATTCGTGGGTGCCGGAGAAATGCTGGACTGAAGTGTACCCGTTTCCACCCATCAATTCGCAGCGATGTTACCGTTTCCACCCATCGCCCGGCGAAACATGATAAAAATGTGACGTCCATCCCAACCATCGCTTGCCAGCAATCTATACTCCTCCCTTGATGGGTCTGTCGGCGCCAGCGGAGGCATGCGCGCGCCGAGGGAGAACGTGGCAAACCCACTTCGCCCGAAGACACAGGAAAAAAGAGGATCGTCGCAGCGTCTCGAAACAATGAGACGATCCGACCCCATCATACGACCCTCGGGAGGAAACCATGAGGTCAGTGCTCAAGCACTCCATTCTGGCCGGCGTAGCAGCCGTTGCGCTCGCTGCTGGCGGCGCCCATGCGCAGGACTACCCTGCACAACCCATTACCGTCGTCGTGCCGTTCGCGGCCGGCGGCCCGACCGACACGGTTGCCCGTCTTGTCGCGCAGGTCATGAGCGAAGATCTCGGCCAGCAGGTTCTGGTGCAGAACGTCGGCGGCGCCGGCGGCACGCTCGGCGCCGGTCAGGTCGCGGCGGCAGCCAATGACGGCTACACGCTTCTGCTTCACCACATCGGCATGTCCACAGCACCTTCGCTTTACGCCGACCTGCCCTACGACGCCATCGAAGACTTTGAGCCAATCGGTCTGATCACCGAAGTGCCAATGACTATTGTCGCCCGCGCCGATTTTGAGCCGGAAACCCTCGAAGACCTCATCGCCTACATCCAGGAAAACGGCGAGAACATCACCTACGCCAACGCCGGCATTGGCGCAGCCAGCCAGCTGTGCGGCCTTCTGATCATGGACGCTCTTGGCGTGCAGATGACGGAAGTTCCCTACCAGGGCACCGGCCCGGCCATGACCGACCTCCTGGGCGGTCAGATCGACATGATGTGCGATCAGACCACCAACACGACCACACAGATCCAGGCCGGTGAAATCAAGGCTTATGCCGTCACCTCGCCGGAACGTCTCGACAATCTGCCCGACGTTCCGACCACTGCAGAAGGCGGCCTGAACCTTGAAGTCGGCATCTGGCACGGTCTTTATGCCCCGGCAGGCACCGACCCTGCGATCATCGAACGCCTCACTGCGTCCCTCCAGACCGCACTGGCCAATGAGACCGTGGCGACGCGGTTTGCTGAACTCGGCACCACACCCGTGACAGAAGGTCAGGCAACGCCTGAAGCCCTGGCCGATACGCTTTCGAGCCAGATCGACCTCTGGGCGGAAGTTATCGCAGCCGCTGGCGTATCCGCTCAGTAACGCGCGACGCGCAACCACAGCTCCGGCCCCTCTGGCCGGAGCCCACCGACATCCGACACGGTCCGGGACGACGCTGAGTGCGGCGATCCGGACCGGCGTCACAAGGGGATTGGCGAGTTTGCGACGCCACACCGGCGCGCAACGCACCAAGGCGCACCAGATGACCATATCAGCATCCAGAAAGGACCTCGCTTCGGCCGCCATGTTCTTGGCGATCGGGTCCTACTTCACCCTCGAGGCACTTAACTACGACATTGGCACACCGTTTCGAATGGGTCCGGGCTTTATGCCCGTAGCTCTCGGTGGCGTGCTCATCGTCCTCGGCCTTATCGTAGCCCTTACCGCTTTCCGCGGTCCGGACACAGACGAGCCGACACCATTTCCGTGGCGCGGACTTGTTCTGATCCTCGGGACGATCGTTTTCTTCGGCGCGACAATCAGGGGACTGGGGTTTATCCCAGTGGTGTTCCTGTCGGCACTGGCCACGGCCTTTTCGAGCCGCGCCAATAATCCGATCGCTGCCGTCATCATAGCCGTGTCGCTCTGCGCGCTATGTCTTTTGATCTTCGTGGTCGGACTGGGCCTGCTCGTGCCCTGGTTCGGGCCATGGCTGCGTTTCTAGGGGAACGGATATGGACCTTATCGCCTCTTTGGGCCTGGGCTTTTCCGTCGCCCTTGATCCAGTAAACATCTTCTATTGCTTTCTCGGCGTGCTGCTAGGGACGCTAGTAGGCGTTCTCCCCGGCATCGGGCCGACAGCGACCATCGCAATGCTGTTGCCCATCACCTTCACCCTGTCCCCCGCCACCGCACTGATCATGCTCGCCGGCATCTACTATGGCGCCCAATATGGCGGATCGACCACAGCGATACTGATCAACCTCCCTGGCGAGTCATCGTCAGCGGTCACGGCGATCGACGGGTATCAGATGGCCAGGCAGGGCCGTGCTGGTCCGGCGCTCGCAACAGCCGCGCTCGGCTCTTTCTTTGCAGGCACCGTTGCAACGCTGCTCCTGGCGTATTTCGCGCCACCACTGGCAAGAGCCGCGCTCAATTTCGGGGCTCCTGAATATTTCTCACTGATCGTTCTGGGCCTGCTCGTCTCAATCGCACTCGCCCACGGTTCGATCCTCAAAGCCCTCGCCATGATCGTCGTCGGGCTCTTGCTGGGCATGGTGGGTCAGGACATCTACACGGGCCAGCCCCGCTTCACATTCGGATTCCGAGAACTCTTCGGGGGACTCAATTTCGTTTCCGTGGCCGTCGGCGTTTTCGGCGTGGCGGAAATCCTGCGAAATCTGGAGAACGAAAAGACCAGAGAGGTGATGGTAAAGACCGTCAAGAACCTCTGGCTGACCAAGGACGACTTCCGGCGCATCGTAGGACCTGTCGTCCGCGGCACCGCCATAGGGTCGCTCCTTGGGGTTCTGCCTGGTGGCGGACATATCCTGTCCTCGTTCGCGTCCTACTCGGCTGAAAAACGCCTATCCAAGCACCCGGAGGAATTCGGGAAAGGTGCGATCGAAGGCGTAGCGGGCCCCGAATCCGCCAACAATGCCGCGGCGCAGGCGTCGTTCATCCCGCTGATGACCCTGGGTATCCCAGCGCACCCGGTCATGGCACTTATGGTTGGCGCGTTCATCCTTCAGGGCATCACCCCCGGCCCGAACGTCATCAACGAGCAGCCCGCGCTGTTCTGGGGCATCATCGCTTCGATGTGGATCGGCAACATCTTACTGGTGGTTCTCAACCTGCCGCTGATCGGGTTGTGGGTGAAAATGCTCACCATACCCTACCGCATCCTGTTTCCAGCCATCGTTATGTTTGCCTGTATCGGATGCTACTCGATCAACCAGAACATCTTCGATGTCTATGCCATCGCTATCTTCGGGTTGCTGGGATATCTCCTCATCCGTTTTGGATGCGAACCCGCCCCGTTGCTGCTCGGCTTCGTACTTGGGCCGCTCCTCGAAGAACATCTGCGTCGCGCCATGATCATATCGCGCGGAGATCCGATGATCTTTCTGGAACGCCCCATATCGGCGACGCTCCTCGGCTTCGCTGTTCTCGCCGTCGTCATCGCGGTGCTGCCCTCGATCCGCAAGAAACGCGATCAGGTCTTTGTAGAAGAAGACTAAGTGGCTCACCCTAATAAAAAAGGCCGCTCCAAAGGGGCGGCCTTTGTCATCTTCGGGACAGTCGTGATCAATGCTTGCGTAGGGCGTCCTTGGCCTTGCCGACATTTTGCTGAACGTGGCCTTTGGCCTTATCAGCTGCGCCTTCCGCCTCGAGCTTTTTGTTGCCCGTGGCTTTGCCGGCGGCCTGCTTGACGCTACCCTTGGCCTTGTTGCCAGCGCCTTTGATTTCGTCCTTGTCCATTTTGTTCCTCACCAGGAGCATGATTGCTCCATCGGAAATCTAAACGCCGATTCTGTGAGCGAGTTCCGGTAAGCCGCGCCGATTTACCCATGCTTTATAGCCCGCGCTCCCGCCGCCGAGCGGCTGAGCCGACGCCGCTCGTTCAATAAATTGCGAATGATTTGGTCCATTCCGCGTTCATCTCGATCGCAAAGACCTTGAGAACCCTCAAATTTGTTTACCCGACCGAATGACGAACGGCCCTACACATACGCTTGGATTCAACGTTGGGGACGTTGGGAATGCCATGAAGACACTGACACGTAGTGAACTGGCACTTTTGCTCGTGTGGGCATTTCGCGAACAGCGCGTCGAAAGCACCGCTACGCCGCACGCCGACGCACTAACGCTGTATTGCAACGTGATGGCATTGCCTGTCGCAGAGGCCGCCACAGTGGTCAGCCATGCCCGCAATGGGGAAATCCCACCGTCTGATCCGGTAGCACTTGCACGATGGACCAAGGGGCTGACACTTCTACGCGACATGCTTGAGCAGCCGCTGTGTACCCTCACGACGCTCGGGCCTGCCAATAATACCTTTAAGAACCGGGCCGCCTGATCCGTATTCGTGGCAATCTTGTCATGCACTGCCAAATTTCTGCCGTCAGCTAAGTGCGGATGGTCGCAATTCGCGCTCGCTTGCCTTTGAGAGTGCCACTGGAAATGGCCATATTCAGCGCACCCTGACTCTAAATGACCCCATTGTTACCTCTGCATGGCCTTTGGAGGGTCCATCGCTTGCCATGTCACGCGATCAATCTCTGTTCACGGTTTAGCGATCAGGCAAAACCGGCGACCGGCTCATAACGAGCCGTCGGATTGACACTGGCACACCTATTTTGTTGCCAAAAACAGAACCATGGAGAAACCTCCCATGAAAAAGACCATCATTTCTCTTGCCGCGATGGCCAGCATTGCCATGTCCGGCAGCGCATTGGCCCAGTCCCTGGAATTCGGGGCTCTCGATACAGACGGCAACGGATCGATCAGCATGGAAGAGCTTCAGGTGGCGATCCCTGATTTGAACGCCGAAACATTCGCTCTGCTCGACACGGATGGGGACGGCGTCATCTCTGAAGAAGAATTCACGGCCCTGCTGCCCGCTGGGGGCGCTCCCGCGACGACAATGGATGCGCCAGCCGATCCGATGGCGCCCGCAGACCCGATGGCCCCGGCGGACCCAATGGCAGCACCTCCTGCCGATGCACTAGCCCCGCAATAACCAGGCGTTAAACGACCTCCTCCCGGTCGGCCGCTCCACGCGTGAAAAATGCGTGGAGCGGCATTTTTATGTCTAGGAAACTTTCAATGCGTATAGGCATTTGCCAGCGGACATTCCCCGGAGTTCTTTATGCGCCTGCTAGTTTTGTCAGCCCTCATCGCCACTGCCAGTCTTCTGTCAGCGTGTTCGGACGAGACAGAAACAGAGACACCTCGCGTCGACGAAACGACTGCCGAAGCGACACCCGCCTTTTATGTGGGAACATGGGCAGCGGACACTGCTTGGTGTACGGGTCAGGGTGAAGGTTTTCCGATCACGATCGAGGCGGATCGCTTCCTTGGCCGCGAAAACACCTGCGACATGACTGCCATTACCGATACGCCCGAAGGTGGCTGGACCGCGCAACTCTCGTGCGAGTCGGAGGGAATGAGCACATCCGAGTCCCTCATGCTTTCGCCGGTAGGAGATCAACTGGCGATCACATGGCCCGATCGCGCCGCCGAATCTACGGTTTTCAGTCGGTGCGAGTAATAAGCGCCTTTGGTGCGGGCGGCGGGACTCGAACCCGCACGACTATACAGTCTCAAGATTTTAAGTTAGACGAGGCTACGCCATAGTGCGTTGTATTTAAACGATTTTCTTTGACTTACACAGTTTGTATGTGCAAAAAATTGTGTAATTTCGGTCCATTCTCGGTCCGGAATGTACGCAAGCTGCGCGGCCCAAAGGGGCCCGGAAACCAGGGGCCAGAGGGCCTCGCACAGGGGCAAAGGTCCCGAAATTGTGAGCAAAGGCTCGATCTGATCCCACTTGTGTATGTGTAAGTCGTCGACACTTTCGCTAAGCCGCTGACAGAAAAGGAAGAACTGAATAACTCCCCCAGAAAGGCGTCCAATCGCCCGCCTCGTTTGGCGACATTGATGGTGGCGGCAGATTTGTCGCTCGTAGTGCTCGCGCGTCTCCGTCAGGCGCAAGGCCAACACGTCTAAAGCGGACGCGCAGGACACGCAGAGCGGGGTCACCGGCGCGAAGCCAGCCGGCTAAATTGGGTCCTGTGCGCAGCCCCCCGGCACGATAAAAGGGCTAGTCACCATCTGCCGCACTCACAGTTTCATTCGAGTCCAACTGGCTGCCCAAGGATGCCATTCCACTGGAATGTAGGCGTGAATCAAAATGGGGCCTAGCTCAGCTAGACCCCATTCACTTCCTGCATCAAAGGCAGGAAAACCCGCAGGAGACGGGAACTAGTTCATTTCTTCAGAAACTGCGACACCGGCGGCGGCTCCACCTGCGCCACCAACAGCGGCCCCAGGCGTTCCTGCTATCGAACCGCCGACTGCCGCGCCCGTGCCCGCTCCAACAGCTGCGCCAGTGGCATTTTGTTGGGTCTGGGTGCAGGCTGCAAGGCCGAAAGCGGCGGTCACTACGACTGCGACAGATGCTAGCTTCTTCATAAGCTTGTTCCCTTCATGTTGTTTCACGGTACGGGGAACACATGAGTTTTTGGGATTGTTCCATGCGAATTTGCTAAGAAGAATGTAATCCGCCGGTCTAGGTGCACTGCCTATCTGACTTTGACCCGCCAGGACGATGCTGCGGTTGCCCACCTCGACAGCGAAAGAGCCAGTCAGGATCAAGTCGATGCGCTCGAAACACTTGGTCCGAACCGGCCATCCATGGCCCGGCCGGCCCAGACGAGCGGCACGGGACCGTTGCGACCACCCCACCACAGAAAACACCGCGGCCCCTAAGCTAGCGGCGACAGGTCAGCAAGTTTCCCCGGCGCCAGCTGCGCCTCACCCAAATCATGGGGTAAGGCTTGATCATTGATGCGAGCTTCCACCCCAGCACAGCGCGAATAGCCAACGTCGCCGCCTATGTTGCGGCTTGCAAGAAGGCCTTGCCGGCGCTTTCGAGCAGCGGAGAGCGCACGGCGGCCTGGACCCGATCAGGCTCGGGAAGAACCGAATGCCAGCGAATGCCCTGTTCCATGGCAACCGCGATTCCCATCGGCGTAATCCCGGCCTTTGCGAGAAGCCGGAGCACTGCGGCAAGAGAAGTCCCGGTGCTCACCACGTCGTCAACGAGCAGCACCCTGCGGCCCTCGATCAACGGCACCATGCGTGGATCGAGATAGATCGTCTTGTCCTTGCCCGGCGAGGTTATTGAACTGATCGGCTCGGACAGCTCCTGTGTGTACCAGAACTTGCGCGATGTCCCCAGAGGCACGATCCGCGTGTGACCCAGTCGCCGCGCCACGCCGTTGGCCAGCGGCAGCCCCAGTGTCGGCACGCCGACAACAACCTCGGGGGCTAACTCGCGCCACTGCGCGGCCATGATGTCGGCCAGCGCGTCCTCGACCTCAAACGAGGCCTGATTGATGATCAGCGAGGCCACTGCACGGCCATCTTGGCCAGGCAGCGGTCGGATGGGCAAGAGCAATTGCCGTCCGTCGGGCAGCGTTGCTGGATATCCAGCAGCGTAAAACGTGCCAGGTCCGGATGCATGGGTGCCCGGCGCATCCAGAACCTGCCAGAACTCGTGTGGTTTCAATCTCATCGGGTGGCCCCTTGTCTCGCGCATGGCAATGGTCCAAACCGTTTTGATACGCAAGACCAAGGATTGGCAAGCCATGTCCCCTCCCATAAAGATTGATGCGACGGAACGCGAAATGCTTATCGCTCTGCGCCATGATCTCCACGCGCATCCCGAACTCGGATTTGAAGAAGAGCGCACCTCCGACATCGTCTCGCAAAAGCTTGAAGAGGTTGGAATTGTGGTTCATCGCGGGCTGGGCAAGACCGGGGTTGTCGGCACGCTGACTGTGGGCAACGGCACCGGCCGCATTGCACTGCGTGCCGACATGGACGCCCTCGCCATGCCCGAAATGGCCGACCGCCCGTATAAATCGCGAACGCCGGGCAAGATGCATGCCTGCGGCCATGATGGACACACAACAATGCTGCTGGGCGCCGCCCGTCATCTTGCAAAAACCAAGAACTTCTCGGGTACGGTTCATTTCATATTCCAACCTGCCGAGGAAGGCCGTGGTGGCGCAAGGGCCATGGTGGACCAAGGGTTCTTTGCCAGTTTCCCGGTCGACCGCGTATATGGACTGCACAACATGCCCGGTCTCGAGCCCGACGAAATGGCCGTGGTCGAGGGGCCGCAACTGGCCTCATCGGACAGCTGGACGGTGACGTTGAAGGGCGTGGGCACCCATGGCGCCAAGCCCCATTTGGGGCGTGACCCGATTGCCGCCGCCGGTCAGTTCCTTTCTGCCCTGCAAACCATTGTGTCGCGCGTTGTTGATCCACTCGAGCCCGCTGTGGTCAGCGCCTGCGCTCTTGATGCAGGTGATTTCAAGGCGCTCAACGTCATCCCAGACATCGTCAGGATCGGCGGCACCGCCCGTGCCTACTCTCCAAAGGTGCGCGACCAGATCGAAGCCGAGATCGGTGCGATAGCCAATGGCATTGCGCAAACCTTTTCCATATCGACCGACTATGAGTTCATCCGGCGCATTCCTCCCGTCATCAACGACGAAAACGCCACAGCCCGTGCGCTATCGGCTGCGCAGTCAGCCCTCGGCGTAGCCCGCATTCGCACAGTCTTTCCGCCTTCTACGGCAGGCGACGATTTCTCCTTTTTCTCCCAGGAGGTTCCTGGCTGTTATGTCTGGCTGGGAAATGGGCCAGCGAGCGATGGTGCGCTCCATCATAACACCCGTTATGATTTCAATGACGACGCCATCCTGCCTGGCATCGCCTTCTGGACGCGACTGGTTGAGATGGAACTGTCCGAAGCGCCTTTCTCAGCCGCTCAGACCGGCCCAGAGCGCATCTAATGCCCCTTGGGCATCAATGGTCATGGCCACCTCAATGGCCGCTCCGCCCGGCGCCTGAATGAGACGCCCCCTTTGTGTGTCACAATCGATAGCAATCCGCATGGTTTCGGTCCCAAACAAGTGCGGGGCCAACGCCATCAGCATCACGCAGGGATCGTGAAGAGGCCGCGACTGGCGCGAGGTGTTGTCGGCGAAATAGGCGCCGATCAGGTTCGCCGAGAGCCGTGCGGCAACTGAACCGGACGCCGCCAGCCGCTCCAGATCTTCCGGATTTGCCCGCAACTTCCGGGTTACATCGAGCGGGATCAGGGTCACCGGTACCCCGGCATTGAAAACCATGCGTGCCGCATGGGGATCAGCGGCGATATTGAATTCGGCATAATTGCCGGCGTTGCCGGGTTCAAAGATGGTTCCGCCCATCGCGATTATGCGCCCGACCCGCTTGTAGGCTCGGGGGGCATCGCGCAACAATTGCGCTAGATTGGTCAGCGGCCCCAGAGCCAGAACTGTCAGGGCGCCATGATCTCCGGCAAGCAATCGGGGGGCTAAAAGCTCGGTGGCCGTACTGGCGCTGGGTGCAGCCAAAGCTTCCGGCAACACAACCCCGCCCAACCCATCGGCGCCATGAATGGCCTCTTCATCGATTCCCTGAGCGACGAGCGGTCCCGCCGCACCTGCTGCGTAGGCGATTTCGCCCCTGCCCATTGCGGCCAGGAGACGTCCTCCATTTCGGGTCGTGGTCTCAATCCCGATATTGCCGGCAACCGTCGTAATTGCCTCGACGGCAAAGCGCCTCTCAGCCAGCGCATAGAGAATTGCTATGGCGTCATCGAGCCCCGGATCAGTGTCGATAAGGACACGCAGTGGCTCAGGCATTGTCATAGAGCGGGATCAGCTCCATTTCGGGAACCTTGACCAGCCCCTTGTCGGTAATGCGAATTTCCGGGATTACCGAGAGCGGGATCAGGTTAAAGCCCATATAGGGAATGGTACAGCCCGCTTCTTGCCACGCTGCCTTGAGCACCCGGTTCTGCTCGGCCACCTCGCCAACCCGCTTGTCGGACAAAAGGCCCGCGATCGGGAGTGGCACGAAGGCTTGGACTTTTCCCTCGCGCACCACCACGATTCCGCCATTGCCATCCGAGATGGTGTGCAGCGCGAGTTCCATGTCGGCCTCATTGGTGCCCGCAATGATAATGTTGTGGCTGTCATGGCCGACACTGGATGCCACGGCCCCTTCCTTCAGGCCGAACTCATGCAGCAGCCCGTGCCCCACACTGCCGTCCGATTTGCCGTGCCGCTCAACGACGGTCACAAAAGTCAGGGCATTGGATTGAAGAATGCTCGACCAGTCATTGGCCGCATCAATCTCGATTTTGCGGTGTGGAAGGGCGATGCCGGGCATCTCAATACCGATGGCATTGACCGTGGTCTTCTGGTTCGGCAAATCCGGAACCAACTTCGGGCGCCCGGGCAAATGCACTGTGGTGTAAGCCGCCGGCGGATAGAGATAGCGATTTGACAGCGCGGCCTCAAGCAAGGGCGTGACCGCCTTGTTTTCGACCACGAGTTCGCCGCCGTACCAGGTATTGTGTACGTCGAGATCGTCGCTGAGCAGCACCAAATCGGCGCGGCGCCCACCGCCCAGCCCACCCATTTCTCCGTCCATGCCGAACCGTGTCGCGCCGTGAAGCGATCCCATGGACCACGCCATTTCCCGGCTCATTCCCAGCCGCACGGCCTCGCGAACCACCCAGTCAAGGCCGAAGGACAACAGATCATCGGCGTCGCGATCATCGGTGCAAAGGCAGAAGCGCTTATGGGAAGCGCCAAGTTCGGTAATCGCCTTGATCGCCTGTTCGATCGAGTTCCAGGGCGTCGCTGGATTGCCGCCACGCAGAAACACCCAGACTCCGGCATCGACTAGGTCGTCGGCAATGTCGCGGTCCACAGCTTCATGGGTATCGGTCACGCCAGCGGCGGCATAGGCCCCCACAAGCTCGCGTCCATAGATGTGCCCCGAGACCGGACGGTTGCGCTTGAGCGCTTCAGCAATGATGGCGTGGCTGCGTGGATCGCCCATCACCACTGGGACAAAGTCCATCTTTTCACCCAGCGCGACGGCTTCTGGCCACTGGTCGAAGATGGCGCCAATCTTTTCCGGAGTCAGGTCACCCCCTGCCGTCTCAAGCTCGGGCGAAGTTGCCGGAACCGTCGAAGGCACAGTGAGATAGATCGAAAGCGGCGCCAGCCTCGCATCTTCGAGCATGGCCTGGATGCCAGCCACGTCCATGACATTTCCGATTTCATGGCTGTCGCAAAAGATTGTTGTGGTGCCGTTGAGCAGCGCTGCCTCGGCATAGGCGCATGCAGTAACCATCGAGCTTTCGATGTGGATATGGGGGTCAACCAGCCCCGGCGCCAAAATCCCGCCTTTCGCGTCATACACCGCCCTGGGCGCGGGCGCCGCTTTGTGGGCTCCCGACGGTTTGATGGCGGCAATTCGCCCGCCCACCAGCCAGATTTCTTTTGGTGCAGAAATACGCTCGGAATAGGTCGAGAGCATGCGCGCATCGGTAATAACAAGATCGGCTGCCTCGCGCCCCGAAGCCACGGCAGCCAGACGCCGCGTCAGGGCGTGGAGCGGCGCCACCGAAAAGCGCGTTAGGTTCGACATGACCGTCGTCTCCTTTGTCAATTGCTAGCTTTTAGTTCGGAAAGTGCCGCGAGCACCCGAATGAATGAGCGGATGCCACCCTTGAAGCTGGACAGATCGTATTTCTCATTGGGGCTATGGATACGGTTGTCGAAGCGGGCAAACCCGACAAGCAACGTATCCATTCCTAGCTGGCGCTTGAACTCTCCGACGATCGGAATTGAACCGCCGGTTCCTGCCAGCGCCGCTTCTGTGTCCCATTCCTCGCCAAGCGCATGGCGCGTCGCGGTGAGATACGGGCTGTCAAGCGGCAAGGCGATGGCGGCACTGGCGCCATAGGAGGCGAATTCAACCGAACAATCGTCAGGCACGCGCGCTCTTATATGAGAGCGAAACGCGTCGCGGATTGCGACCGGGTCCTGGCCCGCCACGAGCCGGAAGGAGACCTTGGCATGTGCTTTGGCCGGAATAACCGTCTTGAACCCTTCCTCTGTATACCCCCCTATGACACCGTGTATCTCGCAACTCGGCCGCGCCCACACCTGCTCCATGATGGAGTACCCTGTTTCCCCGGCCGGGATGCGCAGGCCGATGTCAGACAAAAACCCATTCTGATCGAAAGGCAAGCGCTTCCACTGCGCTGCAATGGTGGGGTCAAGATCCTCGACTCCGTCGTAAAACCCCGCGATGGCCACACCACCATCGGGACCGCGCAGACTGGACAGCGCATCGGCAGCCACCTGAAGCGCGTTGCGCGCCGCATTGCCGAACATGCCCGAATGAAGGTCCCGGTCGGCGCAGGTTATGGTGAACTCCTCTGCCACCAGCCCACGCAGCATGGTGGTAATGGCGGGCGTGTCGCGGTCCCACATGTCGGTGTCACAAACCATCATGACGTCCGCCCTGAGTTCCTGGGCCGTGGCCTCGAGAAAGGGCACGAGGCTCCGCGACCCTGACTCCTCTTCACCCTCAAATAGCATCGAAACCTTGATCGGCAGAGCGCCAGTTGCCATCTTCCATGCACGGCAGGCTTCGATGAACGTTAGAAGCTGCCCCTTGTCATCGGACGCACCGCGGCCCACGATATGCGTATCTCCATTGGGCGCAGGCTTGAGCGTCGGCTCGAAGGGATCAGTCTCCCAAAGGGCCAAAGGGTCGACGGGCTGTACGTCATAGTGCCCGTAAAACAGGACATGGGGGCCAGCTGCATCGGTCTTGTGGCCCACCACCATGGGATGTCCTTCCGTCGGACGCACCGAGGCCTCGAACCCTAGAACACCGAGCTGATCGGCCAGCCATTGCGCGGCGGCGCGACAATCATCGCTGTGTGCAGATACAGTCGAGATCGACGGAATTCGGATCAGCTCGAACAGCCTTTCAAGACTTTCGTCCATATGGGCGTCGGCGTAGTCGAGTACGGTTTGCAGTTCTGTCTGTGTTGGCATTTGATTAGTCCTTGGCGGCCCTGGCCGCATCAATGGCCGCGATCTCGGTGCGAAACTGGCCCGCCAGCTGGTTGGCGTCGGACAGAACCCGGGCCGGTTCGAGCGTCTCGGTCACGCGGTCACGCATCAGCCAGACACCATCCACCATGACATCGCGCACGTCGGTGGGCATGGCGCCAAACACCAGTACCGAATAGGGATCGTAGATCGGCTGCACGCGCGGCGCAGACACATCAATGCGGATCAAATCGGCCTTCTTTCCCACTTCCAGCGAGCCGATTTCCGCGTCGAGCCCCAAGACCCTGGCGCCTTCGATGGTTGCCATACGGATCACATCGCGCGTCGGAAGCGGCTTGCGCGAGCGGCCTAGAATCTTGGCAAAGATGGAAACCACGCCGAACTGGGAAAACAGATCGAGCGTATTGCCGCTCATGGGCCCATCGGTGGCAATGCCCACGGCAATTCCAGCCTGCCGCATGTCTTCAACACGCGCCATACCACGCCCCCCCTTGCCGTTCGAGCGCGCATTATGCGCCACCCCGGTGCCGGTTCGGGCGAGAATATCGATATCGGCATCCTCGATCAGAAGGCAGTGTGCAGCTATCGTTCCGGGTTTTAATATCCCGGTCCGTTCCGAGACTGCGGTCGTCGTCAGTCCGTAGGTATCACGGGCCCAGGCCACTTCCTGTTCGGTCTCTGCGAGATGAATCTGGATGATCGACGTAGGGTGAGCATCGTGCCAAGCGGCTACGCGCTCCAAAATGTGGGGACCTGTCGAATAGGGGGCGTGCGGCGCGATCGAGGCTGTTACGCGCCCCTGACCGGCGCACCATTCTACAAGTTCATCGCAAAGCGCGAAGCCTTCATCGATACTCTTGTGATCGGGCGCATCGAAATTGGCGATAGTCTGGCCGACAACTCCACGCATCCCGGATCGGGCGATAACTCCAGCCACCTCGGTTTCGTGGTAGTACATATCCGCAACCGTGGTAACCCCGCCCATGATCGATTCTAACGCGGAGAGCGTTGAGCCCACCCGGACCATTTCGGGCGAAACAAACTTGCGCTCGAGCGGTAGCATGTAGCGAAACAGTCGGTCGTCCACGTCCTCGCCCAGCCCTCTGAACAGCGACATGGCCATGTGGCAATGGGTATTGACCATGCCCGGCATCACGATATCTCCGCCCATGTCGCGGATGTTCGCATCGATCATCTCTGGCGGGTCGCCTTCGCCCAGCGCCTCGATCTTGTTCCCCTCGATCAACAGCCAGCCGGGCCGGTACTCGGACATCGCCGCGTCCATTGCGATGATCCACGCATTTGTCAGGAGCGTTTTCATTCCGGCTTTAAGATCGCGCATTGATCGGGGTTCGGCACGAGCCTGACACGCTCACCAGGCTCCAGCGGCAATGCGAGCGACCCGTTGGCAACCAGGTGCCCGGCCCCGCTCTCGCACTGATATTGATAGGCGCGCCCCAGATAGGTGCGCAGTCCCAGCGTCGCGACAAGGCCATCCGCATTCATGTCATCGGAAACCATCAGCCCGTCGGGACGCGTGGCAAGGATGAACCGTTCGGGAATCTCGCCCAGTCTCTCCTGTGAGAGCACCAGTATTGACCCGTCTGTTGCCATGGCAGTGACCACGGCGCCATCGCGGCCGGTAACTTCAAGCTCGATAAGATTCTCGAACCCCACGAAACGCGCGACGAAGGTGTTGGCCGGGCGCTGGTAGAGCATTTCGGGCGTATCGAGCTGCATGATGCGGCCCTGATTCATGATGGCCACACGATCTGAGATTGAAAATGCTTCCTCCTGGTCGTGAGTCACATAAAGTGCAGTGGTGCCGTTGGCGCGCTGGAGTTGGCGGATCTCCACACGCATGTCCACGCGCAGCTTGGCGTCCAGATTTGAAAGCGGCTCATCAAACATCAGAAGCGGCGGCTCGATGACCAGAGCCCTGGCCAGTGCCACGCGCTGCTTCTGCCCGCCTGAAAGCTCGCCCGGTAGCCGATCGGCCAAATGGTCCAGCCCCACGCGTTCCAGCATTGCCATCGAGCGCCGGACGCGCTCGGTTCCTGCAATCTTGCGCTGCTTGAGCCCGAAGCCGACATTGTCTTTGACACTCAAATGGGGAAACAGGGCGTAGTTCTGGAACACCAGCCCGATGTCGCGGCTATAGGCCGGCAGCTGGGTCAAATTCTTTTCACCAAGGCGTATCGTTCCCGATGTCGGCTGCAGAAATCCAGCGACCAACCGCAGTGTTGTGGTCTTTCCGCAGCCCGACGCGCCGAGCAGGGAAACCAATTCACCCTCGCCAACGGCGAGCGAAAGATCTTCGAGAACTTTGGTTGCGCCGTAATGGGCGGTGATCGTGTCGATCGATAAGGGCAGAGTCACGTGATAAATGCCTTCTTACTTGGTCACCACGGTCAGCCCGAGCGTGCGCTCAACGATGATCATGACGATAATGGTGAGCACCATAAGCAGCACCGAGACCGAGGCGATGGTCGGATCAAAGAACTGCTCCACATGGGCCAATATTTGAATGGGAAGCGTTGAAATGCCCGGGCCGGTCAAGAAAAGGGACACCGACACATCGTTGATCGAGGTGATGAAGGCCAATATGAAGGCCGCGATCACGCCAGATCGGATATTGGGCAAAACGACGGTGAAGAACGTTTTGGCCGGACGGCTGCCCAGCGAGATGGCCGCCTCTTCGATGGAGAAGTCGAACGAGGCCAGCGAGGCGGAAATTACGCGGACCACATAGGGCAGAACCAGAAGCGTATGCCCGATCAGCAGCGTTGCGAACACAGGTACGCCAAATCCGACGTTGATGGAGCGCAGGAGTGAAAAGCCGATCACGATCTCGGGCACCAGAATGGGCAGGACAAAGAGTGTCGACAGCCATCCGGGAAGCTGGATGCGATAGCGGTTGAGCGCGTAGGCAGCGGGAATGCCGATCAACAGAGCAAGCCCGGTGCCCAGCAATGCCACCTGCAACGAGGTGACGATGGTCCGCCTAAACGCGCTAACCTCCCAAATGTTTTCGAACCAGCGCAGGGTCAGCCCCTGCGGAGGGAATGCAAGATAACTGGTGTCGGAGACCGAAGCGCCGAAGATGATGATCAGGGGTCCGATCAGGAAGACATAGACCAATGCGGTCATCACGATAAGCAAGGGGTGGATACGGGTTCCCATCTTACACCGCCATAGGGTTGAGACGGCGCGCAATGCGTGTCATGACGACAACAGTTGCCACGATGACCACCACCATGATGGCTGCCACCGTCGATGCGCTCACCCAATCGAATGCGACCATGGCGCGCTGGTGCAGGAAAGTCCCCATCATCATCTGACGCGTGCCTCCAAGGAGATGAGGCGTGGCGTAGGAGGTAAAGCTGGCGGTAAACACCAGCACCGCGCCAACAATCAGCCCCGGCGTGGCCAGCGGAAGAACGACTTGCAGGAAGGTTGATGTGGGCCTGGCACCCAGAGAGGATGAGGCCTGGATCAAGTCATCGGGGATATTTTCGAGCACCCCGATGAGCACGAGCACCATAAGCGGCACGAACAGATACACCATTGCGACAACAACCGAGGTCTGGGTGTAAAGCAGCGCCAAGGGAGCATCGATTAAGCCGATCCATTGTAGGAAGCTGTTGAGGATACCGTTGCGCCCCAGAATGACCAACCAGGCAAAGGACCGAACCACCACGCCGGTCAGCAGCGGAAATACGGCCAGAACAATCAGCACCGATTTCATCCAGGGCGGACATTTCGACACCACATAGGCTGTCATCAGGCCCACGCCGAGCGAGATGACCGTGGTGATAGCCGCCACCTCAAAAGTTCGCCACAGCACGGTGCGCTGAAAGCCCGACGCAAAGAAATCGGTATAGGGCGCAAAGACCCCTTCGGGCGCAGTAAACGTGAAACTGATGGTGGCGGCAACCGGGATGATCAGGAAAATGGTGACCGCAAGAGTGGCCGGAGACGAGAGTATCCAGCCGGCAAGACGTTTCATGTCCAACTCTTTAAGGAGAATGATGAAAGGCCTGCGAGGCGGCCTGCCGCCCCGCAGGTATGAACGCTGATTGGATTACATGCCGAAAATTTCGTTCCAGCGGTTGATCCACTCGTCGAGCACGGCGTTCATTGGAACATAGTCCACACGCTGCAAGCCGGCGATCATCTCGTCGCCATACGTCCAGATAGACGCTTCCTCCTCGGTCAGTTCGACCCCGGTATTGACCGGCGCATCGATGCCGCGTTCGGCAAGCTGCTGCTGGATCTCAGTGGACAGAACGAAATCAAGGAACTGGTGTGCCAATTCAGGCTCTGCCGCACCGACGGGGATATTGATGGTGTTGAGCGTTGCAATCGAGCCCTCTTCCAGATCAGCCCACACAACGGATGGCACAGCAGCCTGAATCTGGGCAAGGGTAAAGTCCTGAGCGATCGAGGTGCTGATTTCCCCGGTCGAGAACAGGTTGATCATTTCAGAGCCCGTATTGTAGTTGGTCACCACGTTGGGCACGAGTTCCTGGACCTGTGCGAAGGCAGCATCGGGATCGTCGTAGGCGTCGACACCTCCGCGCTCGCCCGCTTTCAGCACGACCATCGGACCTGCCGTGGTTGTGATGCCGGGCAGCGAAATCGAGGAGGCCAGGTCTTCACGCCACAGATCATTCCAGGAGGTGATGGGTTCGGCAACCGAATCGGGATTGTAGACGATGCCCACCCGCCCAATTGTATAGGCCGGGCCGTATTCGCCCTGAGGGGATTGGGCAATGTCATAGATCTGGTCGATATTGGGCACCTGCTCACGGTCGATCGGCTGGAACATACCCAGCTCAATGCCCAATTGGGAGAAGCGGTCGGTCAGATAGATCACGTCGACCCCTTCGCCATTGCGCAACTGGAGACGATTGAGCCGATCCGCATTGTTGCCAGTCTCGAACACGACTTCGCAGTCGCACATTTCCTGAAATGGATCGACGATGATTTCCTGAAGCTGATCGCCGTTAAAGCCCCACCAAGAGATGGTGAAGGTCTTGGATTGGGCCATTGCGGGTGTCGCAGCCATTACGGCGGCCACCGAGAGTGAAGCAAGACCCAAGGTCTGGAGTTTTTTCATGATGTTCCCCTGTTGCGCGTTCGCCCTGAAAGACACAAGGGCGTCCGCTAAATTAACGTGGCGCAGCCTATTTTTGCCCACGCTCGAAGCAAGACTAACATATGAGCATCGAGGGGCAAATTGTCGCTACCAGACGATTGGATGGGTTTGCCCGGTCTCGACGTTGACAAAGCCGTTCGGCACCCGCTCGGACGGCGCCACCAGTACCCATCGCCAGGGCGCACACGTCAATGTGGCAAAGGCCAGGCGCTCGGGAAATCCGGGGAACCATCGCGGACTGAACGTGGGCTCAAACATCCAGTCAACCTTTTCGCCCTCGGCGTAGAGTGTTTGCATTTCCGCGTCTAACGCCTCAGGTGGCCGGCAGGTCATCAATCCACCGACTTCATAACGGACCGTCGCGACCAGTTCCCCTTCCCGCACGAGCGCCCAGCCACCTTGTGTTTCACGCAAACCATTTACGGCTCTCGCCATGGCAGAATCTGATGAACCGACAACCCAGATGTTGTGTTTGTCATGCCCCATCGAGCAGGCCAACGCGGTATCGGGCGTTCTCGGGCCCGTACCGAGCCAGAACATGGCCGAGGTTTTCCCCTCGCCCGAGAACCTGTCGACAATGGCGAACTTTGTGACATTGCGATTTGAATCGCGCTGCACATGTCCGTCCTCAACCGGCAGGTCCATTTCGATGAACTCATCGTGCCAGTGGAACGGCCGCAACAACGCAGCGGTCATCGTCTCGCGTTCAGGTTCGGCTGGAATGGCAAAATCCGGCCCCGTTAGTTCGTGGTCTATTTTTATGGTGCGCGTCGCCCAGTCTGGCCAATCGATACGGGGGACAGGTCTGAGATACTTGCCGTTCTCTGCGACCTTTTCACCATCTGCCCATACATCCCTGATCGAAAGCGAATCGAGGTCGTCGAGCAAGACCACATCAGCGAATCGGCCGGGAGCAATCGACCCGACCCAAGGGGTCAAACGCATATGGCGTGCTGGGTTGATGGTTACCATTTGGATCGCAATTTCGGGAGCAAGCCCTGCCCCTATGGCAATTCGCACGTTGTGATCGGTGGCCCCCAGCCTGAGCGTGTCGGAGCAGGATCGGTCGTCGGTGGTAATGGCAAGCTGGCTCCAGTCGCCCAGACCAGCGGCCAACAAGCCCGTGACCATGTCATGAAGCGAATGGGGACGCAGTTCCATGAACAGGCCGCGCCGAAGCTTGTCGATCACTTCCTGGGCCGTCCAGGCTTCATGGTCCGAGGCCAAACCGGCGGCGGCAAAGGCATTGATCGTAGGCAAATCCTTAATGCCAGCCGCATGGCCTTCGATAACACCACGCTTTTCAAAGGTCGCTTCGATCATCCCCCACAGCCGGTCATAGGAGGGATTGTTGGGGTTCCACACGGCCGGCCAGTCCATGACCTCGTCCAGTCCCGCCACCATCAGGCTTTCTGAGAGAAAACCCAATTGCTCATCATAGCCGAAGTAGCCCCCGCCCCATTCATAGGCGGTAGGAGGAACCGCCGAGCCCGGCAGGGGAAAGATTTTCTGCGGGCTTCCAGCCAGCCTTGCCGCGAACCAGAAGGCAAGATTGTTGGCGCCATTGACGTTGGAAAACTCATGGCTTGCTTCGCACGTCCAGGTATTGCCGTGCGGCAGCACCATTGCCGCCTCCCATTCAGGGGTAACGTGCGAACTTTCGATGTGCTTGTGTACCTCGCCAAACCCGGGCACAGCAATAAGATCGGGTTCATGAACCTCATGGGTGACGGTGCCGGGATATGAGCCGGCCGGTCCCACATAGGCGATGCGGCGCCCGGCAATGATGATCTCCTGATCGGAAAGCCACATTCGAGAATTGACGTCGAGTAACCTGCCCACCCGTAAACGCGTATCGGCAGGCGCGTGGCCCAGCGCTACACGAGCCAGATATTGACGAATTTTGACTTCGTCGGCCGACGATATCAGCAGGTCATTGGGCTTTGTATCACCGGACATTTCCATCAGTCTCCTTGCGAGCGATACGCGATCGAGGCTTGATAGAATGCAATCAGCGGCTCCATCTCAACCTCTTCAACGAGCGTAACCATTGGGGTGGCCAACCGCCCGGTGGGATCGACCACTGTCATCCCCCGCGTCAATCCCGGCGCCAAGGCAACATCGACTGAAGCGCGCAACGACTTTTTAACGATTGCCGGTTCGATCACCACCGCAGCGGCAAGCGGGTCCACAAAGCGGAAATGATCGCCTCCGCCAAACGCGGCGATAACCTGCCGCGCGTGACGGGCCAATTGCAGGGAAAATTCTTTCTCGCGCCCATCGGGCAGTTGAGCAAAAAGGGCATCCACCGCCGCGCCGGTCATGGTATGACCTGCGCATGTTTCCCATGGCAAAACGACCGTGTCGATCTCCGCGCCGAAGACTATGCCTGCCGCTTCAGGATCGGCAAAGATGTTGAATTCGGCAGCCGGGGTGACATTGCCACGTCCATAGACCGAACCACCCATGATCGTGAGCTGCCCAATGCCTTCAATGCAGTCGGGGGCAACCCGCAGCGCCAGAGCCAAATTGGTCAGAGGTCCGATCATCAGCAGGTCGATCTTGGCTCCGCTGCGCGCCGCCTCTTTCAAGCTTGCGATAAGGAAACCCACGCCGTCACTCCCGGCCGCCGCAGGAACGGATTCGGGACGCGGAGCGCCCCCCAAGCCATCGTCTCCATGAATACCGATTGCATCGATCACGGGCTGGGTGAGCGGCCGGTCCGCTCCCTTGTGCACGGGCAAGTTCTCTTTTCCGGCAACAGCCAGGACCGAAAGGATATTGCGCGTTGCCGCGTCGAGACCGACGTTGCCGAAAACCGTCGTGATCGCATCGGGTATTTTGTCGGCCGCTATAAGCATCAGCAAGGCTTGTGCGTCATCGACGCCGCCGTCGGTGTCAAGAATCAGTCTTCTATTCATCGATCAAGCGCGCGTTCGTGGTCCCCAAAAGGTTTCGCCAACAGAACGATTAATGCGCTACAAGTCCACACCTTTTGGTTTCGAAATACAGGTTTGTGGACAACATCGGCGCCGGTGTCCACAAACACGCGGCAATATGCACCAAGCTCAAAAATGAAAAGCCTCCGCCAAAAACCGTTGACCTCGCGCCCAACCAATCTGATCTCCCCAGCCTACCCAATGGTCGGCCTGCATACCCCCCCGAGTCGGCTTTTGTGGGCCAAGAGTCAGCGGCACGAACTGGTCAGTGGCTGTACTCCGAGATCAAATTTCAGTCCGTTCAGCCAAAAGCAAACGCGTCCTCGACATCCACACGCAGCACTATGTGGTCCACCAAGTCTTCCTTTGAAACCTGGAGTGCCACAATGTTTGTTTTGAT
This sequence comes from Pelagibacterium luteolum, assembly GCF_900100665.1. Taxonomy (GTDB): domain Bacteria; phylum Pseudomonadota; class Alphaproteobacteria; order Rhizobiales; family Devosiaceae; genus Pelagibacterium; species Pelagibacterium luteolum. The sequence continues at coordinate 75,667 of NZ_FNCS01000009.1, read as the reverse complement.
AAACAACGACATTGCAAAGGGTGCCGGAGAGCCAGCGTTGAAGGATTCTGAGAGGCTTACGGGCCGCAAGGCTTCAGCTTTCGCACTCTGAACATGGCGTCGGCTCGAGCAGGTCTGGCTCCTTTCAGCAACGCGCGTAGCGGCTGAAGAGCAATTTGAAACCTTGATCATCAGCTCCTTGGTCCATTTCGGAAGTCGCCGGTCTTATTCCTGACCCGGCTCTGCGGACCGACAACGTTATCTTGATCAGTAGGCGTGATTTTCGAACAATGGCAGTGTACGTCATATTCGGACAGGAAGGTCTCCGTGAAAGCAAGGCGGAGCGGAAAATGCAAAAATTCGCCGAAGAACGCTTTTGTAGAAGATCTCGTCATCGACCTCATAGCGGGGATCAGCCTTGAGGGGAGAGTGGAGGATGTTGCGTCACTTCCTTAAGTCCCTGAAGATGTGAGCGCGGTCGAGATCTTCAATGCCATTAGCCACGGAAAGATCGGAGCTGCGAATGGGCCGATGACTGTAGTTGGCATCAGACGACCGTTCGCCGAATTTGTGGAATTCACGTCTACCAAGGCCACGCGTGTTAGAAGCCTGACTTTGTACTCTACGGCGTTTGCTTGATGACTTGAAAGTCTGGTTTGCGGTATGGCCAGCCTTAAAGCCGCCAGGTGAGTTCCACCAATCCCGGTCACCCGCGCAAAGGCCGCCCGCCGATGTTTATCGTGCGACCTCATAGAGCAGAAGCGCCAAGGCGACGAGGTGGCGCATTCCCTCGCAGGCTTCCACGGCCTGTCCATCGAAATGCCCTGGTCCCGACAAGCAGTTAAGGGTGCCGATGACTGCACCCTTAACTACGATTGGAACATTGACGATCGACTCACAACCGAGCGACAGGATCAACTCATGATCAAACATCACTGCCGCGAGCCCTTGATAGTCATTGGCTACGAAGGTCTGCTGCTGCTCGATGACGTGCTCGCTCCAAGGCGTATCGTTCGGCGGCTTTCGCCCTGCCGCTGCGTAGGCATCTGGCATCGAAGAATAGAGCCGCAGAAATGAGCCATCTGTAATGTCGCGCTGGGTCACCGTCACCAGCTTGACCCCCACGTTTTCACGAAGCCGGTCGGCAACCAGTCCCAAAATGTCTGCAGGGGTGACGCCCTTTTTGGCAAGCACCTCGGAAACCCGGGCATTCAAATTCTGCCCATGTTGGGCTGTCTCGGGCATGGCCCTTCTCCTTAATGCTTGAACAAGGCGGGGCAGGTCCCTGCCCCGCCGAGTTCTACTGAGTAGCACGCGGCGTGCTGGCCGCCTCATCTATCCGACCGGACACTATGACGACTCCATAGTCGCTTTCAGCTGCCCCAATCGAAAGGTATCCTCGATCGAGATCGCGCTGAATTTCTGCGAATGGGCGCTCAAGCGGATTGCCAAAACCACCGCCGCCGCCAGTGCGGGTAATGACGAGAGTGCCCTTGGGTAGTACACGCGCTCGCATCTTGAGCGGCGTCTCTTGGGTGCCATCAGGTAAGATCAGGGTATTTTCGGGCCCCTTAGCATCCTTGCCACCCTTAAGACCCCATGCGGGGGTTTTGCTGCGCTCAAACCACAATGCCCCGCCAGCATCTTCCATCATGCGATAGCTTCGCACGACGCCATTGCCTCCCCGCCAACGACCGGCTCCACCAGTATCGGGTCGGATGGAAAATTCTTCGATCCGGACTGGGAATTTTGTTTCATAGACTTCGGCCGAGAGGTTGCGGAACCCACCATTGACCAGATTGATGAGCGCACTTTCCCCGTCCGATCCGTTCGAGCCGCCCCAACCGCCTGCGGTTGCTTCTACTGAAAGCCATTGTTTCTTGCGCGGATCAACGCCAAAAAAGGAGGCTACCATGGAGTCTCCGTAATGAGCGGCTGTAGCTTGTTCCGGCATAGCCTCAGACAGGCACGCGATCATAAGGTCAGCCAGCAGCCCCAGCCCGGTGAAGTACCACGTGCACGCATAGGGTTCTCTTGCGTTGAACATGCAGTCTTCGGGAATTTTGACGCTCATTGTCGAGAAAGACCCGCCAGTGATCGCGCGATCAGGACTAATCATCGTCTTGTAAGCAAGCCGCAACAGCGATTGCGTCTGCACTGCCCCGCAATTGATGGAGCCCGCAACCGGGGGAGAGGACCCCTCCAGGTCAATGAGCATGTTCTCGCCCGCGATTGTAAGCGTCAGACGAACCTTCACAGGCTCATCGGACTGCCCGTCATTGTCGAGATATCCCTCGCGTGACCAGGTCCCGTCGGCCAGAGCCGCTATTGCAGCTCGATCCAAGGCGCGCGACTGTTCAAAGATGTTGAGACAGCTCGCCCTGTAGGTATCTCGGCCAATCCGGTCCAGTAACTGGCCTAGCCGACGCTCCCCGGTTCGGATCGAGCTGACCTGAGCGCGGAAATCGCCCAGGATTGCGGACCGCATTCGGGTGTTGCGCTGAATAAGATCGATCCAGTCCTCAAGCTCCTCGCCGCCTTTGATGACCCGAGTGGGTCCAAGACGCCAGCCTTCCTGAAAAATCGAGTTCGACCCCATGGGCATGCCGGGATCCATAGCACCCACGTCGGACCAATGCGCCCGGGCTGCGCCAAACCCAACCAGAACACCCTCATGAAACAATGGCCCCACAGCCGTAAAGTCATTGAGGTGAGTGCCCTGAAGGTAGCTGTCGTTCATCAAAAAGATGTCGCCGGGGCCAATGTCATCGCCATACTTGTCGATCACCAGATGCACACACGCATCAATGGCCCCCACAAAGAGCGGAACACCGGTCGATTGGCCCAGCATGTTGCCTTCTGCGTCAAGGATGGCCACAGCGCTGTCCCGGCCCTCGTAAATCACCGGGGAATAGGCCGAACGCCAAAGTGCGGCATTCATGTCCTGGGCACAGGAGATAACAAAGTTGCGGACGACTTCGGTCGTAATCGGATCGCTTTTCATTGTCATTGCACTCACTCCCCGTCGATCTTTGTCATGGATAGGTGGCCACCGATGATCACCTCGACGCGCCAGCCAGGAGGCACCAGAGTGGTTGTCGTTTCTTCTTCGATAATCGCCGGCCCGACGAGTGTATCGCCAAGCGCGTAAGCCTCGCGACGCACAATGGTGGTGTCATGCTCGGTGCCGTCGAAATAGACCTTGCGGGTGCGAATGGTGTGGCTTTCGCGGTCTTTGGGGCTGGGCAATCCCGGACGCCGCAAACGCCCAAGTGCCGCGACGCGCAAATTGGCAACTTCAACACCGGCAGTCGCACTCGAATGGCCGTACTGGGCCTGATAGGCGACATCGAACCGGTCGCGCACCGCTTTGAGGTCCACCGTTCCCGTGCCGACCGGTATTGTCAGCACATATTCTTGACCTTCGTAGCGCAGATCCACCGACCGCTCGAAACTGATATCGGTCTCATCCATGCCCTCATGCTCGAGATGCTCGCGGCCCTGCTCCTCCAACCCTTCGAAAGCCTGCGTCAATTCCAGCGGCGACGCTGCACTCCAATCACCATACCAGGTCATTTTAAAGTCGTGGCGCATATCGGTCTGGAGCATCCCGAATGCGGAAAATGCACCCGGATGAACCGGAATGATCACTTCACCGATGTCGAGCTGTTCGGCCAAGGCAGCAGCTTGGCTCGGCCCAGCACCACCATAGGCCAGGAGAGCAAAGTCTCGTGGATCTATCCCGCGCTGGACGGTGATTGTTCGGATGGCATCAGCCATCTTTGCGTTGATAATGTCGATAATGCCCTGAGCAAATGCCGCAGGTTCGAGTCCAAACCGGTCACCCAAAGACCTGACTGCTGTTTCCGCCGCTTGAGAATCAAGTGTCATCTCTCCGCCGGAAAAGTTCGAGCTATCGAGGCGTTTGAGTACCAAATTTGCATCCGACACCGTCGGCTCGACACCTCCGCGGCCGTAGCACGCCGGACCGGGGACAGACCCGGCCGATTGTGGGCCCACACGCAGCGCATCTGCCTCTTCCCAAGCGATCGAGCCGCCACCAGCACCAATCACATGGATGTCCACTACCGACATTTGGACCGGCAAACCTTCTAGAGTGGTCTCGTTGGAGATCGAAGGCAGCCCATCGACAATCAAGCTGGCATCAAACGAGGTGCCGCCCATATCAACGCAAATCAAATTGTTTCGCCCCGTCTGTTCGGCCAAGGATCTACCCCCGATGGTACCCCCTACTGGCCCCGACAGCAGCGTCTGAAGCGGACTGCTGGCGGCAGCGTTAGCGGTCATCGCGCCGCCGTTGGATTCCATGACATGAACCCGCCCACCTTCAGGCAGCGTATCGGCCATCTGCTCAACCAAGGTCGAAAGATACCTGCGCACTACCGGTGCAGTGAAGGCATCCATCACGGTGGTCGATATCCGGTTGAACTCCCGCCATTCCGGTGACACCCGGTGCGAGAGCGCAATATCGACATCAGGCAACCGCTCGCGCAGATACGCTTCTGCAGCAAGCTCATGCTCGGGATTTCGGAAGCCAAAAAGAAAGCAGATCGCGATGGCATCATAGCCGTTCTCGCTCACCGCGCGCACAACAGCGTCGAGCTGACTCAGATCGATCGGCGTTTCCACCGTTCCGTCAGCCGCTATCCGCTCGCGTACGGTGAAGGTGTCCTCGACCGAAACCAAGGGCTCGGGCTTGCGCCATCGGATCGAAAAAATCTCTCCGCGGTCATTGCCCTGGATGGTGTAAACATCGCGAAAGTTCTCGGTCGTAACCAGCGCCACTCTGGCGCCCTTGCGCGTCAGGACCGAATTGAGGCCCACCGTCGTGCCGTGTACGAAAAAATCGATATGCTCGCTCTCGCCCAACCCCTTTTTAACGCCATCAAGCACCGCCAGTGCCGGATTTTGGGGGGTCGAGAGAACCTTAAGCGCTCGTACAGCCCCGGTTTGGCTGTTTTGAAATACGATATCGGTAAAGGTCCCGCCGATATCGGCCGAGACGCGGTATCCGGTTGAAGACATTCTACCAACCTCTCCTTTGATGATCCCATGCCCCGGTTAAGCGGGGTCAATTTTCGAGGTTTACGCACGCTGGTAACAGCGCGCGCACCACAGAAGACGCCCGTTTCACGGGGGTCTCCCGCAACCCATTGCCAAGATGCTAAGTTGCGTGCAAACTTTATGCAAGACAATAATACAAACTTTATGCTAGCCTCTTTGGGTGGAGGCGAGGCCCAAGGAACAGGAACTGTCCGAATGTCCAAGCTCGATGAATCGGAAAAATCGGCAGCGGTACGACGCGAACGCGGCGCCACCACAGTCTATCAAGCCCTGCGCGAAGAGATCTTCAATCTCCAGCGCGAACCTGGTTCTGGCCTAGACGAAGTGGGAATCGCCAAAGAGTTCAACCTCTCGCGCACCCCCGTGCGCGAGGCGCTCTTCATGCTCTCCGGAGAAGGCCTGGTTCACGTCTTGCCCAACCGCGCCTCTATCGTTGCACCGCTGACGATGCACCGGCTTAACGACCTTCTCGATACTTGGCTGATTCTTACCCGAGCCGTGTGCGTTGACGCCGCTCATCGTCGCACCCCCGATGATCTCGTCGACCTCGACGACCGTGTCGTCCAATTTGAAGTGGCGATTGAAGCCGGTGATATCTTGGGTATCGCAAAAGCCATGCTGCATCTCCAGCGCGGCTATGGAGAAGTGGCCCGCAATTTCTTTCTGGGCCGCTATTACCCGCTGTGTCTCGATGCCGGTCGACGCACGCTACTGCTGCATTATTTTCCCTACGCCAGCGCTGCCGATCTTGCTCACCAAACTACAACTCATCGCGCCATGATCACGGCCATAAGGGTCAATGACACAGTAGCCTGTAACAAGATCGCCGGCGAAATGCTGGCCGCTATCTTGTCCGTCATCAAGTCATCGCTTGAACCGTCGATTGCCGACGAGGTGGATTTGGTCACCTCTCCGCTCTCGCACGCCGCCCCCCCCGAAAAGATGAAAGACGCTCCGCTCATGGACAACAGTCAACGGATCGCCAAACTCTCGAAACTGCTCAAGGCCGCAGACTGCCCTGCAATTGCCTTCGTTCCCGGTCCAAATTTTTACTATCTCACTGGTGTCAGCCTCGCGCTCATGGAGCGCCCTACCATTCTTATCGTTACCGCCGAAGGCGATGTGCACGCGGCTATCCCGGCGCTGGAGCGTGATCGTTGGGCGGCAGAAGTACCACACGCGCACACGGTCTATTGGCAGGACTCCGACGGATATTCCGACGCTCTTGCAGAGCTTGCCAAACAGGTCGGTTACGCACCCTTGGCCGTTGAGGGCAACCGGATGCGCCAGTTCGAAGCAGCAGCGCTCAGCGCCGCTTTCGGCAGTGCTGTGAGCGATGGAACGGCAATGCTGGCATCGCTGCGATTGATCAAAGAGCCCGAAGAGGTCTCGGCGATACAGCGGGCGGTCGATTTGAGTGAGGCAGCCTTGGTGGCGACGCTGGCGCAAGTGCGTGCCGGCAACAGCGAAACCGAAATCCGGGCTCGCCTGCAGATCGAAATGCTGGCGCGTGGCGCTGACGGGCCCGGCTTTGACCTGATCGTTCTTGCAGGTGGAGCGTCCGCAGATTGCCACGGCATTCCATCCTCGGAACGCATACTAAAACCAGGTGACGCTCTGTTGTTCGACTTCGGAGCCAAGCTGAACGGATACAGCGCGGATATTACCCGGACCTATTTTTGCGAGGAAGTGCCGGAACCCCATCGTCGCCTCTACGAGGTCGTCCTTGAAGCCAATCGCGTTGGACGCGAGATGGTCGCGCCAGGAATTGCCATCCACGATCTCGATCACGCTGTGCAATCGGTGCTGCGCGATGCCGGTTACGACGCCAACATTCGACATAAGGTCGGCCACGGGCTCGGTCTCGACATTCACGAAGCCCCCCAGCTTATGGTTGGCAACCATGAAACGCTCCAAGAAGGGATGGTCATTACCATCGAACCGGGACTTTACGAACCCGACGTTATCGGCGTCCGGATCGAGGACGACGTTCTGGTGACCGATAGTGGCGCCAAATCTCTGACGTCCCTGCCGCGGGAACTTCAGGTGATTGGCCGATGAAACATAAGCTCAGCAGTGTCGAACTGGCGCGCGCCCCACACAATGGCCGGTCGACGGGAATTCGATGTGTGGCGCACACAGCTTATCGCGTGGGAACTGTATGACCGTTACATCTTATACCAACGCCCGGTTGCTCGATTTCCAGCGTGAGGCGCTCACAGAGCCGACGACCGTAACAACTGACGGCGACACAATCGCAAGCATTGGCCAGCTTGCGCCGGCCAATGCCGAGATCATCGATCTTGGGGGGCAGACGCTCATGCCAGGTCTGATCGACAGTCATTTCCACGTTGTCGCTCACACCCTGGACCTCTGGAGCAATGCGATCGCCCCAGATTCCCTGGCCGCGTTTCGCGCCGGGGCGGTGATGGAAGAGCTTCTGTCTCGCGGATTTACCACAGTGCGCGATCTGGGTGGTGCCGACTTGGGCCTCGTACGCGCCGTGGAAGACGGTTATATCGACGGCCCCAACCTCGTCATCTGTGGCAAGGGCCTTTCTATGACAGGCGGCCACACCGATCTGCGTGAACGCACCGACATCCGCCCCGACGCTCTGGGATGGCGGCTGGGGAACATGGGCATTCTTGTCGACGGTGTCGATAACGTCCGCGCCACATGCCGCAAGTTGCTCAAGGAAGGCGCCAAATTCATCAAGGTCATGGCCAATGGCGGGGTATCGTCACCCAATGATCCCATCGACTCCATCCAGTATTCCGACGCGGAGATCCTGGCAATGGTCGAGGAAGCGAGTAATGCCAACACCTATGTTGCTGCCCATGTCTATCATGATGCCGCTATTCGTCGTTGTGTGGATCTCGGAGTCCATTCCCTTGAGCACTGCAACCTAATTACGCCCGAAACCGCCAAGCGCGCAGCAGATGCGGGATGTATCGCCGTTCCAACGCTGGTCGCCTACGAGGGGCTCAAGCTTGAAGGCGCCGCGCTTGGGCTCGGGAAAGCCGAACAGGCAAAGATTGATGTGGTTCGTGATCGGGGGTTGGAGAGCCTTGCCATTATGCGCGATGCGGGCCTGTCCATGGCGTTTGGTACCGATCTCCTAGGCCAATTGCGCAAATATGGCGGCATGGAATTTGACCTGCTTGCAAAAGTGCTCAGCCCAGCACAGATCATCCGCAGCGCAACCGAGGTGGGTTCGCGTCTGTGTGGGCTGGAGGGACGGGCTGGGATCATTAAAGAGGGCGCCCGCGCCGACATGATCGTCGTCAATGCCGATCCATTCGCCGACGTCACCATTCTTGGCGAGCCTCAAACCTATCTCACACGGGTCATAAAGTCCGGGCGTACCGTACGCGAAACGGCTCACGTGCGAGGCGGTCGCCTATGAGTGATGACATTTACGACGCAGACAAAATTTGCCAGACGCTATCCCAACCACGATCTGCCGTGTCCTTGTTCGCCTATGTGCGCGATGGGCTGATCCGCGAGGTTGGATGCGGACTGATGACCGCGTCACTTTACGACTTGCGGACAATGCGCACCCGACGCGTCTTTACTGACAACGACGTTGCCTACGCCCTTGGCAACTTCAAACGGCTCGACCGCAATCGGTTCTACCAGTTGGTGATCGAATCCGCGCAGCCTTTTTCAAGCACAACGATTGAAGAGCTCGCAGAAGTCTTCTTTGACTGGGAGCACATCCAAGCCTTGGGCTATGGATCCAATCTCAACTTGCCGGCAGTGGCGAACGGCAAAGTCCTCGGCACGATCAATCTTCTTGAAAAAACTGGCCACTACACGCCGGCGCGCGTCGCCGAAGCCATGAAGTGGCAGCCGCTCGTAACTTTAAGTTTTCTCTTACTCATGGCTGAGGGGCCTGAGTCTGCGAACTTCCTTGGCCGCCCCACTTCTCAAGGGGCGATCACCGAAGGCGCGCGTCCAATCCATGAGGCGCGCCCACATATCTAACACTCATAGTTCAAAGGGAGATTTCAACTATGAAGACAATGACCAAACTTGCCGTACTCGCAACGGCTCTCACACCACTGCCAGCGTTGGCACAGGACGACTCAATATCCATTGCGTATCTGGCGTCGTCCAGCCAGAACGGGTTCAATCAAGCCATCTATGACGGCATCCAGCGCGCAGCCGCGGAATACGACAACGTGTCGGTCGAGATATTTGACGGGGAGTTCTCTGCCCCCGTGCAGTTCAGCCAGGTTGAAGATCTCGTTGCGGCCCAACGTTTTGAGGGCATGATCGTCACGCCCAATGACACCGTCGGCATTGCGACTGCACTCGAAACCGCCGCGAACGCCGGTGTAAAAACGGCTGCTACCTTGTTCCCCATTGGTCCTGACCTTTCCAACATGGAGCCCCAGGTTGAAGGCCTGGTCACCACGGTTGCGTCCGACCCCTCGATCGGAGCGCGACGTCAAGCTGAAGACGTCGTCGCGTATTGTGAGGACATCGATCCTTGCAAGGTGGTTGTGCTGATCGGCCAGCTGGTCTTCCCGTTCGACAATCTGCGCTACGAAACGTACCAGACCGTTCTGGGAGAACATGACAACATCGAAATCGTGGCGACCGGTGAGGGCAATTATAGCCCGGAAACCTCGATGACGGCGATGCAGGATATTCTGCAGTCAAATCGCGATGTCGACGTTGTACTATCGAACGCTGACCAGCACCTGATGGGCGCAGAAATCGCTATTCAGGACGCGGGCTTGGACCTCGAAGATATTTATCTCATCGGTGCCGGGCTTAACCAGATCGCTGTCGATGCCATTCGCTCTGGAATGTGGGATGCTTCGCTCGCACAGTTTCCTCGGTCCATGGGCGAAGCTGCGCTGCACTCCATTGTCGCTGCCATCAGAGGCGAAGAAGTCGAGACCTGGATCGATGAATCCAAGCTCGGGGAGTCTCCGGTCATTGTGACTCAGGAATGGCTCGAGGAAAATCCCGACTTTGAAGCAGAATGGCAGGGTTGATCTAGTCTGTTTTCGGGTCGGCGCTTTTACGGCGCCGACCTGTAACCGAAAGCGGAAAGGATGGCCATGACCGCATCTGAAGTTGCCGTTCGTGTAAAAGGCGTCGCCAAGAGCTTTGGCGGCACACGTATCCTCAACGATATCACGATCGATTTTTACAAAGGTACTGTGCACGCCCTTGTGGGTGAAAACGGCGCTGGCAAATCAAGCGTCGGCAAGATCATTGGCGGATACTATTCAGCGGATGAAGGAACTTTGGAGATCGAAGGAGACACAGTTACACGGTTTTCACCTCGCGATGCCCTGAAACGTGGCGTCGCCATGATTCATCAAGAGCTGCAGCTCGTTCCGGAGCTAACGGTTCTGCAGAACGTGTTTCTTGGGCAGGAAACTAATCGCGCCGGAGTGCTGGTCAAGGGCGACCTCTCGAGATTCAAGACCCTTGAACAGACTTGCGAATTCGGACTCGACCCCAATGCGAAAGTGGCATCGCTGCGAATTGCGGAGCGACAGAAGGTCGAGATCATGCGCGCAGTCGCACGAGAGGCAAATGTCATTATCATGGACGAGCCCACCTCCTCGCTGACCGAGGACGAGGCCGATCGCCTCCATGGTCTGATCGCCCGTCTCAAATCACGTGGCACGACCATTATCTATGTCAGCCACTTCCTGGACCACATCCTGTCAACCTGTGATCGGGTCACAGTGATGCGCGATGGAGAAGTTATAAGGACAGACGCCATCGCAGGCGAGACCAAGCAATCTCTGGTCGACTCAATGCTGGGCAAAGCATCAGAAATTAGTTGGCCTCAGCTCCCCCCTGCTCCAGCGGACTCGGTGCCACCAATCGCTGAAATGCGCGAGGTTGCGACCACAAGCGGGCTCAGCAATATCTCCCTTTCCATCCGGCCAGGCGAGATCGTGGGTCTAATCGGTCTGGTGGGTGCCGGACGCACCGAAGTGGGACGCGCGCTCTTTGGAGCAGACCGCTTACTGTGGGGCACCTACGTCCTCGACGGCGACGTCCAGAAGAACCTCACCATCCACCAGGCCGTAAAGAAGGGCGTTGCGCTTGTGCCGGAAGACCGACGCAAAGAAGGTCTCGTTCTGAGCCAAACGACCCGCCCCAATGTTAGTTTGGCCTCACTTGAACAGATCAGCCGAATGGGCGTCGTCAACCGTCGCCGAGAACGCGATCGCGTCGCCAAGATGATTGACCATTTCGGAATAGTTCCAGGCAAGGTTGACGGGGAAGTCGCATTCTACTCCGGCGGCAATCAGCAAAAGGTCCTGCTGTCAAAATGGGCAGTGGAACGGCCTAAACTACTAATTCTTGATGAGCCCAGTCGCGGCGTCGATATCGGCGCCCGCCAGCGTATTCATGAGTTCATTGTGGAAATGGCAGCAGCAGGCGTTGGGGTATTGCTGATCTCCTCAGAGCTCGAAGAAGTCATCAACCTCTCCCATCGCGGGTATCTGATGAGCGAGGGTCAAATTTTTGCCCAAGCCGATTGCCGCGAGCTTACCGTCCAAGATGCGCTCAAACATATCTTTCGCCAACAGGGTCAGGAAAAACACCCAAAAGAGGGAATCGCCGTATGAGCGAAACACATTTGCCAACTAGCAAGAGACGTAGCGTCAACTGGATTGCCGTGGGCGACTTTGCCCGCCAATACGGCGTGCTGATCATTATCGGCGCTCTTTTAATCGGGCTGAGTTTCGCTTCTGAAAATTTCCTCACAGCACGCAACCTGCTCAACATTCTCAATCAGAGCGCTCCGCTTGCCATAATCGCCTGCGCTTTGACACTGGTGATCATTGGGGGCGGTTTCGATCTTTCCACCGGCGCAATATTTGGTGTGGCCTCGGTTTCCGCCGGCTGGCTTGCCATCAATGTGGATCCCTACCTTGCCATAGTCGCAGGTCCCGTCATCGGGCTGATGTTGGGCGGAATTAATGGTATGATCATTACCGGATTTGGCGTCCACTCCTTTCTGGTCACTCTCGCAACAAGTCTGGTCTATCGCGGGATTGCGATCCTGATAACCGGGGGCGCTCTCATCCCCGTTCGGATTCCTGAATTTTCATGGTTGGGCCGCGAACGTATCGGAATGGTCAACGTTGCTGTGATCGTCCTGTTTGTATTCATGGCCTTGATGACCTTTCTGCTCAATCATACCACCTTCGGGCGCAAGGTCTTTGCCGTCGGAGGAAATGAGGAAGCTGCGCTGCTTTCGGGCATCCGCACAAAACTGATCAAGATCATGACATTTTGCCTCTCGGGCGGTGCTGCTGGCCTCGCTGGGGTGATCAGTGTCTCACGAATATCGATGGCAGAGCCGCAAGCAGGCGTGGGCATGGAGCTCGAGGCCATTGCGGCGGTGATCCTTGGCGGGACCTCCATCATGGGTGGCTCGGGTGCCGTCTGGCGATCGGTCTCCGGCGTGTTGCTGATTGCCTTGATCGGGAACGGATTTAACATCCTCAACGTCAATCCGTTCTTCAAGGACCTGACCACCGGCGTGATCATCGTGATCGCTGTCGCATTGGCCGCCTCTGCCTCTCGGCGCTGACACCCTTTGGGAGGCTTGGTCCAACGCGCCTCCCCGTCCACAACATCGGCGGCTCCGGATGCATGTCCGCCGCCCTTCCCGTCTTGCCAGGAGACCCGCGATGGCTGACACAATGACCCGTGTTTCGACCGATGTCGGCGGCACCTTCACCGACCTCGTCTATTTCGAAACAGACACGAAAACCGGAACGCAGAAGGTCCGCACCGCAAAATCGGACACCACGCCACCCAATTTCGAACAAGGCGTCCTGAACGTCCTTGATCGCGCCAACATCGATATCGGCGCGATCGACATGTTCGCCCACGGCACCACAGTCGTCATAAACGCTCTGACCGAGCGCAAAGGCGCGAAAGTGGGCCTGATCACCACCAAGGGGTTCCGGGATTCCCTCGAGATTGGCCGCGGCAATCGGCCGGACTTTTTCAACCTGATGTACCAAAAGCCTGCCCCGTTCGTGGAGCGATATCTGCGCCGCGAAATCGAGGGGCGCATGGATTACCACGGCAACGAGGTAACTCCTCTCAGCTTTGATGCGCTGGATGAGACTCTCGTGCTCTTCCGGGCCGAAGGCGTCCAGGCGGTCGCGATCTGCCTGCTCCATGCCTACGCCAACCCGGCCCATGAGGTCGCACTCGCCGCGGAGGTGCAAAAGCGCTGGCCCGACGTCACGGTCGTTGCGTCCCACCAAATCACCCGCGAATGGCGCGAATACGAACGCACAAACACAACCGTTCTTTCCGCCTATGTGCAGCCCAAAGCTCAGCGCTACCTTGAAAAGCTCGAGACCGGCCTCAAGGACAAGGGCTATCGCGGGCAGCTCTTTATCATGCAGTCCAATTGCGGTGTCGACTCCCTCGAAGCCACCAAGGCGGTCCCGATCACCATGGTTGAGAGCGGTCCGGCCTCGGGTTTTTGGGGGGCAGCCGAACTGGGCCGGATCATTGGAGAACCCAATGTTTTGGCACTCGATATCGGCGGCACCACCGCAAAGTGCTCGCTGATCCTCAACGGCCAGGCGACAGTCAAGACAGACTACTGGATAGAGCGCGATAAGCGCTCGGCGGGCTACCCGATCATGGTTCCCGTTGTCGATCTGGTCGAGATCGGCAATGGCGGCGGGTCAATTGCGTGGGTAGACGATTTTGGCAAAATGCACGTCGGGCCCCATTCCGCCGGCGCCGCGCCAGGCCCGGCTGCCTACGGGCGCGGCGGAACCGAAGCGACGACGACCGATGCCAATCTCGCCCTAGGCCGCATCAACAAGGACTACTTCTGCGGTGGCACCGTAACAGCAGACATGGAGGCCCTTGGACGCGCCTTTGAAGACCTGTCGGGCAAGCTGGGCATTTCACCGGTCGAGGTCGCGCGCGGTATCGTCCGCATCGCCAATTCCAACATGGTCAACGCCCTCAAGCTCGTATCGGTGAACCGGGGCTTTGATCCGCGTGACTTCACCCTTGTCGCCTTCGGCGGCGGCGGGCCCATGCATGGGGTGGCGCTGGGACAGGAGCTGGGGGTCAAAAAGGTCGTCATTCCGCGCGGTGCTCCCGTCTTTTCGGCCTGGGGCATGATGATGTCCGATCTGCGGCGGGACTATTTTGCGACCAAGCTCATGGACGCAGGCGACGCACACTCGCTCGATACGCTCCTGCACCACACAATGGAGCTGGCCCGCGACGAATTTGCCGGCGAAGGCATCGCCCGTGACGCAGTCAAGCTCGTGCCCCAGATCCGGTGTCGCTACCAGAACCAGGAGTTCGGGGTCGAAATTCCAATCGCGGCCGGCCCTGTCACCGCTGAAACAATCAAATCCATGATTGCCGACTTCCACATCGCCTACGAGCGCGAATACACCTACAGGCTCGATGCCGCCGTCGAGGTGACAGGCATTCACCTGATCGCATCAAGCGAAGTGGGAAAACTCGACATCGTCCCGCTGCCCACAACCGGTACGGCGGTAGCCGACGCCATAAAGGGCCGTCGTCAGGTCGATTACGCGACCGAGGGCGAGCACCAAGCAACCATCTATGATGGTGAAAAGCTCGAACCCGGCATGAGCTTTGTCGGCCCGGCAATCATCGAGGATCCGGGCACCACAGTCGTCATCCATCCAGGCAATCGCGTCACAATCGACGACTACGGCAACACGCACATCGAGTTCGGGGGCTGAGACATGAACAAGCACAACCAGATGACCCACGACCCAGTCACCTTCGACATCATCCAGAACGCCCTTGAAGCTGTGGCCGACGAAATGTTCGTGGCCCAACGCAAGGCCTCAATGAGTGCGATCATCTATGAGGTTCTCGACCTCTCCACGTCGATCCTCGACGCCAAAGGCGAAATCGCCGCCTCGGGCGCCGGCATTCCAGCCTTTATCGGCGTGCTCGACAAAGCGATCCATGGCATCTTCAAAAAGTTCCCGCTCGAAACGATCAGGCCGGGCGACGTCTTTGCGTCCAATGACCCCTATTACGGCGGCGTTACCCACCTCAATGACATGGTGCTCGCCGCGCCGGTTTTTGCGGAGGGCAGACTGGTCTCTTGGGTGGCCAACATTGCGCACTGGAACGATGTCGGTGGCATGGTGCCTGGCTCGATGTCTTCAGATGCCACCGAGATTTTCCAAGAAGGCATTCGCGTGCCGGCTGTCAAACTCTTCGACGAAGGCCGCGAGAACAGTGCGGTGTTCGATATTCTTTATACCAACACCCGCCTGCCCGAATATTTGCGGGGCGATCTTTGGGCCGGGATCGCGGGCCTGCGGATCGGCGAGCGCCGCATCCATGAATTGATCGCCAAATATGGGACTTCAACGTTCGAAGCGGCCATATCCGACTATATGAACCTGGGCGAAACACGCGCTCGTGCCGCATTGAAGGCGCTGCCCCATGGTACCTACAGCTTTGAGGAAGAGCAGGACACCGGCCAAATCCATAAGGTCACACTGACCATCACCGCAGAGGAGTTCATTGTCGATCTCACCGACAATCCTGGGCAGGCCGGCTCGTCGAACTCCTCGCGCGAAGGCACCGAGATTGCTGTACAGCTCGCCTTTAAAGCCTTTACAGACCCGGAGGCGCCTGGCAATGGCGGGTTTTTCCGGCCGCTCAATGTCAAGACAAAGCCCGGCACCATCTTCCACGTTCAAGAACCCGGGGCATTGGGTTATTATTCAGAAGTTGAAATCCGGCTCTTCGACATGCTCTTGCGCGCGCTGGCGCACCACTTCCCCGGTATCGTGCCGGCCGGTAATTTCGCTTCAATCTGCGGCACCGTTGTTGGCGGTCCTCACCCTGAGACCGGGCGCCACTACACCATCGTGGAACCACAAGTTGGCGGCTGGGGCGCATGGCCGGGTCACGACGGGCCCTCGGGTCAGTTCTCGGGCTTTCATGGAGAAACGTTCAATTGCCCCGCCGAAGTGGCCGAGGCTCGCTACGGACTTTGGGTCGATCAGATCGCGTTAAATGCCGAGCCGGGCGGTGAAGGACAATGGAGAGGTGGCAAAGGCATTGATGTGCACTACCGCGTTCGCGCCGATCACAACTTCCTGTCCCTAGGCTACACCCGCTCTCGCATCCCGCCCTGGGGCATTGAAGGTGGTCTCGACGGTTCCCCCAACTATGTCGAAGTCATCCGTCGCAAGGGGGGCACCGAGCGCTTCAGCTTTGCCACAAATGTCGAGGTGAACGAAGGTGACGTGATCCGGGTGGTCACCGGCAATGGTGGGGGATGCGGCGATGCCAAAAAGCGTGCCCCCCAAGACATCGCCCGAGACATTAAAAATGGCTATTTGACCACCGAGCGCGCCAGGGAAATCTATGGGTACGAGGGGTAATCATTCGCTCTGATCTCGAGCCGTGGCCATGTCACCAATTGCCGGAGAAACGCATATGCCAATGGACAAACCCGGACTGGCCCAGCAGCTGGACGGAGTTCTCTCTGACCTGCATGACGCCCAGACTGACTGGTTGGCCCATCTTGCATCTTTCGATAGTGTAAGGGGTAACATCAGGCCCTGCCAGACATGGCTGGCAGCGGAATTTGCCGCTCGCGGTTGGTCCGTGGACAGCTTCACTATCGATGAGGTGGATGTTGAAGGTAAACCTGGATTTTCACCCGTCGTCGACGCCAATTATGCCGATGCTGTGATCGTGGTTGCGACCCATGATGTCACCGATCCTGGTGGTCGCAGTCTGATCCTTCAGGGGCATATCGATGTCGTTCCCCCTGGTGCGCCCGAGCTCTGGCCCCACCCGCCCTTCAAGCCCCAGATAAAGGACGGCTGGATGTCTGGGCGCGGAACAAACGACATGAAAGTTGGGGTCGCCGAAATGGTATTTGCCCTCGATGCTCTCAAAGCCATCGGGTATGTTCCCGACGCCCGGGTTCACATCGAGACTGTTTGTGAAGAAGAATGTACGGGCAATGGCGCACTAGCGACGCTCGAGCGCGGATACCGAGCCGAAGCTGCCCTGATTCCGGAAAGTCTAAATGGCAAGCTTTTGCGCGCCGAGTTGGGCTCGGTTTGGTTCCGGGTGCGCGTCTTTGGCAGGCCGGGCCATGTGCTCTCAAGCGCAGCGCCAGGCGCCAATGCGATCCTGGCTGGCTACCAATATGCCCAGGATCTGATGGAGCTGACAGCTCAGATCAACACCGAGGCGCGCGATCACCCCTGGTTCGGTAGTATCGATAACCCGGTCAAGTTCAGTCTCGGCAAGATCCGCGGTGGGGACTGGCTCGGCTCTGTACCCTCCTGGTGCGACATCGAATGCCGGATTTCGGTGTTGCCAGGAACAAGCCTGCCAGACATGCGTGGACGCGTGAGCGCATGCATCACCGAAACAGCGAAACGATTGGATGCCTCGGCAGATCCCGTTGTCGACTGGATTGGGTTTCAAGCCGATGGCCATGTGTTTGAGCCGGGCACGGACGCCGAGGCAACGCTCCGCTTGGTCCACGAGCAGGTTACCGGTAAGCCGCTCGAGACACTTTGCCAGACGGCGACTTCCGATACCCGGCAGTACGACCTGTATTTCGATATCCCGACCCTGTGCTATGGCGGCCATGGTGAAGGGAGCCACTCCCCTTTCGAGCGAACCGACCTCGCCTCGATGCGAGAAACGACCAAAGTAATCGCGCTTTTTATTGCCGAATGGTGCGGCCTGCGGCCCGTTGAAAGCGCTACAGCATGAGATGGCTGAGTTTTTGGGATAAGCAACTACCGAGTGACCGACAGGCCCTATGCCCCAGCAAATGACCCGTCGCTACATCCATCGCCTTGCGCTCGTCGCCCCGGCCGCAGCTTTGGCAGCCTACGCCATTCCAGGCTTCGCGCAGGATACCCAACTGCCGCCCGATCTCGACGAGCTTTTCGGGACACCGGACACGCCCACCTTCGGCGGACCGGACACAAACGTTACAATGGTGGCGTATCTCGACTACAATTGCCCCTTCTGCAAACGCAGCGCCCCACATCTCAAGGCCCTGCGCGAAAGCGATCCCAAACTCAAGGTGATGTACAAGGACTGGCCAATCCTGACAGCAGCGTCTGTCCATGGCGGTCAGGCCGCACTTGCTGCGCCGCAACGGACAGTATCTTGATGCCCACGACGCCCTGATGGGTATAGAGGGCATGCGTATTCCCACAGCTTTTGGCCTCGCCTGTCGATATGGATGCCGTCGACGCCACGATTGAAAGCGATGGCGACGCGTTGCTCGACCAATTGCGCCGCAACCTCGCCGAAGCCGACCAGGTTGGGATTACGGGAACGCCCGCCTATTTCATCGGCCCCTATTTCATCAACGGCGCCCTCGATATCGACCAGTTCCGCGAAGCCGTGGCAGCGGCCCGCACCGAACTCGGCGTCTGATTACTACCGCTTTACTCGTGCGGGCCGGATGGGCAACAACATGCTTGGCGCAGGCTGAACGAAAAGAGCCGAAAATGAGTGAGTGGGACCGTCGATACGATCGCGCGGACTATGTTTTCGGCGAAGCACCGAACGCCTTTCTGGCGAGCCACATTGACTGTGTCAAAGGGCACAGGCGCGCTCTCGCCGTAGCCGATGGCGAGGGCCGGAATGGCGTATGGCTGGCCGAACAGGGCCTTGCCGTCACCGCCATAGACAGCTCATCGGTCGCCTTGAGAAAGGCGCAAGACCTCGCCATTCGCCGCGGCATCTCGCTGGAAACCCAGCACGTCGATATCGCCAATTATGATTGGCCCGCCGAAGCGTTCGACCTCGTTGTGGCCAATTGCTGAGCAATCAGTGGTTTGGCCGTGACAAGACGCTTGAGTGTATTTACGGGGTTTTGTCGGCTAAGGCCGCTGGGTTCAGCAGCGTCTGGTTTTGACGTTCTCAACTTCTAGCCGCTAGGCTCGTTCGCGTGCAGTGCTGCACGTTTGAAAAGCGGACTTGGATGCGATGGCGACTGCTTCGAGACAAACATACCGGCCCGCCCCAATCGCACGACTTTTTCGAGCCGGCCGATGGGAGTTGGTTCTCGATACTGACCGAAACGCCAATGTCCGTGTTCGTCTCGGCGATCCAAATGCAGATATTCAATGTGCTGACATCACCGACATCTCGATCTCTAAAGGTTTGATCTGGCATACCGTCCAATTTAAAGCGCTCGGACAAACCCATAAGCTTGCTGGACTATCTCGCCGCTCGGCGAACGCGCTTGCCGCAGACCTCTATACGTTTATCAATTCATACCTATTTGGCGTGATTGACGGTGAGCGCCCAGCTCTTAGCGCCGCTAATACTGGCTTGCCCCGCGATCAATACCTTGCGGTCTCAGATCTCAATCGCGCTCTGAGCGACCTGCCGAAAAATATCGCCTCGGCATTGCGCCACCCCCTCTTTGATTCTCAACTCATGCCTGACGCCTTCCGGGCGTCCCTGCCCCAATGGCTGAAAATGGCGATCACGCCCGCGCTGCGCCACGATCACAATGAGGCGTTTGTCTCCGCCGAGCATAGTGCGCTTAAGAACTTCTTTGACGATCTAGATGGTCGTTCGCTTTCGCACCAACAGCGCGAGGCCTGCATAAGGCTTGAAGACAATAATCTTCTCGTCGCTTCGGCCGGTTCTGGAAAATCGGCCACCATAGTGGGCAAGCTTGCCTATGTGCTCGAGAAAAAGCTCTACGAGCCAAAAGACATTTTGCTGCTCGCCTTCAACAAGAGTGCCGCCGACGAACTCAAGGGCAGGATTGCAAAGCAATTGGGTGTCAACGAGGCGGCACTCGAGTGTCGAGTGACCACGTTCCACGCGCTGGGACGCAGCATCATTCAGGACGTCTCCGGGCGACCACCAAAGTTGGCCAATTGGGCCGGCCATCCTGCTGGCGAGGCCAAGGCCATTCAGGACATCATTCAAACGCTGTTTGATAGCGATCCCGAGTTCGCCGCGCTTTGGACTGAACTGCTGGTCGTGCATCCCAAGGCCGATATGCCGGTCGAGCACTTTGACCGACAGGCAGACTACGATCGCTACACTTCCGCGCGGCGGCGGAATGGCAATGCGACCATCGGCGCGCTTTCTGGCGACTTTGTGAAATCGCTCCAAGAGCAAAAGATCGCCAATTGGCTTTGGCTCAATTCGGTCGATTTCGAGTATGAAAAGCAGATTGAGGTAGATGATCGCAACAGCAGCCCCAGCTTCGTGCATCCAGATTTCTACTATCCTCAGACGGACTCGATACACGAACATTTCGCCCTAAATGCCGACGGCAGCTCGCCATTCGCCAACTACGCTGAGCACGCCCGGGCTAAGCGACAAACGTATGCGCAGATGGGGCGTGACTTTTTCGAAACCACATCGGCGCAGGCTACCGATGGCTCCCTGATCGACACTTTAAGATCAGCGCTAGTCGAGCGCGGATACGGGCTACAAGCGAGAGACTGGTCTGAGATCAAAAAGGCTATCGAGCCGGTGGTGATCGACCACTGCAACAAGATCATCTCGACGAGCGTGAAGCATGTGCGAGCGCGACAGCTTACACTTGAAGCCTTGCTCGAACGCGCCGAGACGCTCCATGATAAGGCGCGCGGTCGAGTTTTCGCGCGTGTTGTCTCGGCGATTGCGCAGGCCTACTCCAGAAAGCTGGCAGAAACCGAGGAAATCGATTTCGACTCCATGATTGGCGACGCCACCCGCTTGATTGAAACCGGTCGCTACCAGAGCCCCTTCTCCTTGATCCTCGTTGATGAGTTTCAAGACATCTCTGAACCTAACGCCAACCTCATCAAGGCGCTGAGAAGCCAGCGTTCATCGTGCAAGATTTTTGCGGTGGGCGACGATTGGCAGTCAATATATCGCTTCGCCGGATCCGACATCAGCCTTTTTACCCGCTTCGAGGACCATTTCGGCCAGGGCTGGGTAGGACGCCTCGAGCAAACGTATCGTTGCAATCAGCTGATTGCTGAAACCGCAGCAAAGTTTGTGCAGCGCAATCCTGCTCAGCTTAAGAAAGAGGTCCGCTCCAGCCGCTCAGCAATACCGCGGTCAATTCGGGTCGTACCTGTGGGCGACAAGGAGAGTCGGCCAGATTTCAATCAAGCTTGTCAGGCTGTGCTTGAAAGGCTGGATGCAGCACTCGGTGGAATAGCCGAACAGTGGCGCCAAGACCCAAGCGCAAAATTAAAAGTCCTTGTGCTTTGGCGCTATAACCGTCTCGATCCGTTCGAGGGCAGAGCGCCAAGGTTCGAGAACATCAACGTCACGGGCATGTCCTTTCACCGTGCGAAGGGACTGGAGGCAGACTATGTCGTTTTGCTGGATATCAGTGAGGGTGACTACGGCGTTCCAAGTCAAATTGAGGACGATGAGCTCCTCAATCTTGTCATTCCTCGCCCTGAAACGTTTGCCTATGCCGAAGAGCGGCGCCTGTTTTATGTCGCATTAACCCGAGCGATCCGTGGCGTCTATTTGCTTACCCATAACCGGCAGCCCTCTCGTTATGTACAGGAGCTATGCCAAATCGCTGGGGATGACGTCATGTTTGAGACGGCTGAAGGCCTAGCGGTGGAAGACCAGTGCCCCGATTGCAAGGTCGGACGCATTGTGCCTAAGCGAAGCAGGTCTGGTTCGAGCTTCAAGGCTTGCAATCAGTTTCCGAGCTGTAGGTACAACGAGAGCAATGAGACTCGCGTAGACCACCAACGGCGGAGGGCAAGATAAGGAGTTAGCAACACGACTGGAATTCGCCCAATCTGGTCAGCGAGAAAGGCAAGCCCCAACTACTCCTGGTGCTTGAGCGCTTGCTCTAACCTCTTGAGGTGCTCTTTGCACACCAGCTCCACTATGTCGTGCAGGTGAGCAGCGCGCTCAATCAACCAGCGCAATGCCTCTTCGCTGATTTTGTACTGCTTGGAATATCGGGCCTTCACATAAGCTTCATTCAGGATGTTGAACCAGGCCTCATATCGGTGCTGATCTCGCGGCCACGCGTCAACCAGCCTACGATCTCGATCCTCTGCAAGAGTACGGAGAAATTTGAGGTTGTGAGACGGAGGGCTGTAGTTTGTCAGTACTAGCAAGGCTGACGTGTAAGCCTGTTCGATCGATTGATGCAGAACAAAGGCGCTCTCTTTAAAATTGCCTTCACTCAGGAAGAAGTTGGCCCCCTTGGCAAAATTTTGCGCATGCTCGTATCGCTCCGCGTAGTGAGCACACGCGATGCGGTATTGATCCTCGGCAGTGAGGATCCCCGGTTCGGCCAACTCCCGGTCATCCATCTCATAGAGGACGATGCCCTCTTTCCGAATGTCCGTGAAAAAGTACTGCGCATTGCGCAGAAAATTGTTCACCTCGCGGCCTGAATGAACGATGACGCCGACGGGTACACCAATGGTAGGATCACGGTTCAGCCTATCGGTTGCACGGTCCCAGTAACTATAGTCGGCAAAACGGCGCTCGTTGACGATTACCAGGATATCGTAGTCAGAGCGGTAGCCCTTCATCGTATGAGGCTCATCAACCCATGTCCCCTTGGCGTAAGAGCCAAACAGAATAATTTTCAGAATACGGCCACGGCGCTTGGTCTCCGACCTCGCTTCCATCAGAGCATCCTCGAACTCCTCATGGATGATCTCAACAATCCTAGCGATTTCGCGCAGCTTGCGCTCTGGAAGGTGTTCCAGACTTGATTTCATACTCAGCGCGCCCCGTGTTCCGCAATGATCAAGTTGGGAGACGTGACTATGTCAACCTCCACTAACAGTAGCAACATGTTGATTGTGATTGGCTTTCTCTCAGAGAAATGCGAGGCGGCAACGTCATTCGGCACCGTTAGCCTCCTTTAGTTGGTCTTATCAGTTGGCCTACGGCGCCGTAGGCGGCATGCCGCACGATCATTGGCCATTTCCTCATCGGGTGAACCCATGCCTTTTATCGAGTGCT
Source organism: Pelagibacterium luteolum (assembly GCF_900100665.1). Taxonomy (GTDB): domain Bacteria; phylum Pseudomonadota; class Alphaproteobacteria; order Rhizobiales; family Devosiaceae; genus Pelagibacterium; species Pelagibacterium luteolum. Next base: position 52,606 of record NZ_FNCS01000009.1, on the reverse strand, counting down.
TGTCGTCGCAGCCTGACCTGCGCCAACTCCTGCCTGTGCTCATACCCCGCCACTTTATGCGCGGCATGCAACAGCGGCCATGCGTCGATCAGTTTTAATCGCTCTGGCTGAGCGACCCTGGCCGCAACCGCTTCAAAGCTGTGGCCTTTCGGGGCGCGGGCGGCAAAGGCCCGGTCTCCAAACTTGTGTCTGAGAGCGGCGTTCAGACGAACGATCTCAGCTCTGGCTTGCCCGTCGCTGAGCGCGTCTGCGATGCGGGCATCCACGTCCTTGTCGGTTGCAATAGCGGCGATCTGCTCGAGGACGCGTTGGGCCGCTGGAGACACACGCGGCACATCGATGCGCTGGAGCGCCCGCTCGCGCGACATTTGCGCTGTGAGACGGGCGATGGTCTCGTCGCGGACCCGACTGAAGCTGGCGAGCTCGTGGCGTAGCGCCGGAAGATTGTTAAGGGCCATCTCCCGCTCGGCCTTGTCCGCACGCGATGCAAGCCATCCCGTCTTGCCGCGCAGCGTGCCAAACGCTTCCGGATCGCTTCCGAGCTGGTCGGCGATACCTTTTAAGGCCGCACTGTCACTGGCCACCCCGCTGTCCAGACCCATGGCGGCCATCGCCGCGTGCGGCGTCTGATAGACAAAGCCAAAGCGCTCGGTGAGCTCTGACCATGAAACGGTGAGCTGGGCGTCTGAATGCAAAGCGGTCTCCACGGACTGTGCGATGGTGTGGGTCCAGGTCGTGCGGCCACTCAGCCAATGGCCGTCACCGCCAGGCTGAGCAGACTTTGCCTCAGCGGTGACCTTGTGAAATCCGAAGCGCTCGAGAAGTGCGCCGAGTTTCTCGCCTGCCTTGGCCAGGCGTTCACGCTGTTTGGTGAGCCAGTCGGCCTGATTGCGTATGGCCGCGGTGATCACCCTGGCGCCATCCAGGCCGCGTCTTGTGGCATAGGCGACGGCGTCAGCGTGAAGGGCGGAACCGGCAAAGTCGCGGCTTGTCGCCTTGGCCCGCGACCGCGACAGAGAGGCAACGAGCTGATCGAACAGGTCTGAAGGCTGAGCCGTCTGTTGGCGGGCCTGTGGGCGGTCCTGGTGAGAGTTGTCGTGCCGGGTCGCGGCCCAGACATTGCGTTCGACAGTCTTGTCGTCGAACCGGTTTACCCCGCGTAAGGGATCCGTGACCGGAACCTTGACGGTCACCTCCTCTTTGCCTGTCCGTGTCAGGGTAACAATGTCCCCTACCCTCGCCCCTGCCCTTTTGAGTGTCTCGGGCAGCGTTACACCCCACAGCCGATGCGTCTTGCCCGCCCCATCGCGCAGATCGACATAAGGGGTGGGTTTGGCATCGGCATCCTGGCGAACCCTGGCCAGCCCGGTCTCGACAATCACGCCCCTAACTCCTTTGGCGTGATCGATGCGCTTTGTGGGTTTAAAGTCATCGGCACCGGCATAAAGCTGCACCGCGTCCCTATGGCGGGTCAGCGCCACATAGCCCAAATGCCGGTCAAACAGGGAAGACACCAGAACCTTGACCCGATCGACAGTGACCCCCTGGCTTTTGTGAATGGTGGTGGCATAGCCATGATCGATCCGGTCATAGACATGCTGTTCGATCTGAACCTGATGTGCCCCCTGCCCGTCCCCAACGGCAATCGTGATCTTGCCACGCTCGGCTTCAACCACGCGCCCCAACATGCCGTTCTTGACGCCAAGGGAGGCTTCGTTCTGCAAGAAGACCACCCTGTCGCCGGCCGCAAACCTGCGCTGACCGTTGACCGTGAGGAACGGTTCGCCCTCTGCGATCATCCCCGTCTCGCGCAACGCTTCGCGCGCCAGCGCATTGAGCTGGGCCACATCCTTGCGCATGAAGGCGAGCATCAGCGTCGGGCTCTTATGGGAAACGTAGTCGGCGACCCAGTCGGCCACCATGGACGCAATGGCTTCGTCCTTTGTGGCCCTTTCGATAATGTGGCCGCGGTCATGATAGGCAGAAAGGGCTTGATCCACCCTGCCCCGCGCCAGCGCCATTGATGCGTCGCGCATCCACGCTTTACGCTGGCGATAAATGGTCGAGAGTTCGGCAAACCCGACCTCGTCGGCCAGCGCTCTGAATGCACCCCCTGCAGCGATCGGTTGTAGCTGATCGGGATCACCCACCAGGACAAGCTTGGCACCGGCATAGGCGGCAGCGGAAACGAAGTCGGCCATCTGGCGCGAAGAGACCATACCCGCTTCATCGAGAACGAAGACGGTTCGGTCATTGAGCTTTAAACGCCCCCGCTCCCATTGTAGTGCCCAGGAGGCAAGCGTGCGGCTTTCGATTCCCGCCTCAGTCTGCAAACCATCGGCTGCCTTGCCAGCCAATGCACCGCCGACAACGCGATAGCCAGATGCTTCCCAGATCTCACGCGCCGCGCGCATCATTGTCGTCTTGCCGGCACCGGCCCGACCAACAATCAACGCCAAACGGGCGTCACCGGTCACATGCGCTATGGCGTTGCGCTGTTCATCGGAAAGTTGACGATGTGACGCCAGTACACGATCGCGGACACGACGATCTGCGCTGAATGCGCCTTGAGTGGAGAGATGACGCGCCTGTTTGGCCATTGTCTCTTCAACCCGCACCATCGCGCGGGTGGCAAACTGGCTGGGCGTCACTTTCCCCGTATCGGGATCAACGCCCTGGGCCGCCAGCATGACGAGCTCGGGACTGGCCATGATGCGCGCAAACAGGTTCTGGAACTGCGTCCCATCATCGATCCAGCGATGGAGATGTCTGGCGATATCGCGATGATCAAAGACACTCTTTTCGTGCGCGATCGCATCGATGACGATCTCGGGACGCCGGGCAATACGGGCAGCGTTTTCGCGCCGCAGCTGGTCGTGCAGCGCCATGCGGTCGAGCGCGATGGCGCGCCCTTCGGCTTTGGCCTTTTCGGCGATATTGCGCGTTTGCACCCCCACCTTGCCCTGCGGGGTCAGATCGATCCCCTGCTCCTCGTAAGAGCGATGATCGACCCGCGCATCGATGCCGTGCCGTGCAAGATGGACATTTTGAACCGCCGCCCAAGCTTCGCGCATCTGGGTAAGGACAGCCTTGTCTCCGGCCCAGAGCCGGTAGACGATCTTGCCGTCCCGACCACGCACCTGATTGCCATTTTGATCGACAACCGCCACCTTCTTGGCGCCAAACCCATCCTCGGTGAGCGGACGCAGAGTGGTCATGATGTGCACATGCGGGTTGGCGTCGATATCGTGATAGACCCAGTCGGCCACCATGCCGCGCGAGAGCATGTGCGCGGTGATGAAGTCTCTCACCAGGGCGATATTCTGGGCCCTCGTCAGCTCCCTGGGCAGCGCCAGAACGAACTCTTTGGCCAGCTGGGCATCGGCCCGCACTTCTGAAGTCTCGACCGTGTTCCAGAACGCTTCGGCGATCTGAGAAGCGGTCCGATCGGCCGCCATCGCCCTGAGCCAGTCGGGGGCGTTATCGGGCATCATGAACTCGGCGTGGGCGACATTCTTTTTGCTGGAAAAGTCAGCCATCTGCCCTTCGCGCTCGAAGGCCATTCTGGCGGCGTGGCGATAAGCTGCGACGGCCACCGCACTGCGGCCGGCGCCGCGGCTGATGATCTGGCTTTCGAAATGATAGATCGCCATTAGCGCCACCCCGGCGCGGCAGCGCACACAGACTGGCCAAGACAGGGTCGTGTTCCGGTCACCAGAGCCTTCCGGGCCACGTCGCGCAGCGACGTATAAGCGCGCCCTCAGATGCATTTTCCAAATGCCGGGACTATGGCTGGTCGACATACGACCAGCCACTTCGGGAAACCGCAGTGGTGAAGGCAGTTACGAAACGCGATGAAGAAGTGGAAGCTACATCTGGTTCGACAGAACTAACTGACCGAAACGCATCCCATCAAAAATCTAGCATGGAAAATCGCACCGACGCTTTAAGTAGCGACTTCGAATGCACTCAACCGATGGCGTCGGATCTGCGTCCTCATCGGTGATCAGCGGGGGCCGTTCCTGGCGGAAAGGCAACGTCCGGGCCTGTTCCGCACCGACAGGTTTTGGTGAGTCATTTGCAGAAAGTCGACCTTCAGCTTCCGACCCCATTGTCGCCGTTCTGATTGCTTCAGTCGTCTCCGCGAACCTGCCGTTCGTTCGATTCCCGCCGGACGGCAGAGCGGAGGCCGTCATCGGGCCGACGGATTCTGGGCTGAATAATTCACGGCCTTAGACAACTACTCTGTCTTGTAGTAGTCGACGTCACTTGGCTGAGAGATCGAGAGCGGCCGTTACAATGTCGATCCGGCGCGATGCTCGGGTCAAAGCGACATAGATATCTTCCTTCGTGGCGGGCTCCGTCAGGAAAACCACCGAATTCTCATACTCCAAGCCCTTCGCGAGGAGAGTGCTGGTGACGATCTTATAGCCGTGGCGTCGGCCGGCATGTCGCCGGCGTTCCTGCACATGCCAGGCGCATTCCAGCAGCGACGGGCTTCCGGGCAGGCAGCGGAGCTGCAGGCTTTCACGGAGCGCAAAGATGAGTTCTCCGCGGAACGTACGCCTCCCTTTGCGGAACTCGTCAAGAAGCGCGATGACCGGCTCCAACTTGTCACTCGTTATGATCGCCAAGGCTGCGGTTTCGGAAGGCGTGAGGGGCTTGCGGATCTGTTTGCCGCCATGGATTTCGCCTATCCGGCGGAGGAAGGGTGTCCGGTTCACGCCGACAATCGACTGGTGGAGCAACCGCATCACGACTTTTAAGCGATCTATGCCAGTCGTTGCCTCGACATTCGAACAGGCCCTTTGCAGTACCTTGCATTCAATGGTTTCGACGTTTTGCGCATAGACCCGCTTTGCTAAGGCCGCGCGCACCTCTTCGCTGCTTTTGGAGGCGATGATAGCCAGCCGGTTGGAGTCTGATAGGCTAACTTGATTGCAGGATTTTCTCTCCAAGGCCCTTAACCGTCTCGGTTCGTCCAGGTGATGCACTTGGACGCAAGCCGGCGCCCTGCGCAAATCGATCGCCCTGCCTGCCTGTAGATCGTCGCGCACAGTGCCAAGCCATACAGCAAGAGGATCATTGCCTTTGTTTTTCCATCGCCAGGGCGTGCGCAACTCGTCGATTTGGGGGAACGCCGGCAGCACGTCCACCTGCCAGCGGACGGTCGCTTCCCCACCGAAGTCGAAAATGCTCTGCAGTGGATCTCCGAAGATGAGGGTTGGAACGAGATTGGACAACAATGCCACGACTGCGTGTTGGTCAGCGGTGCAGTCTTGATACTCATCCACGAGAATGAGGCCGTAAGAGGCCTGAATTACGCGGTCGATCGTGTACCCCCCGAGCAACTGCTGCGCGGCAGCGTAGACGGTGGTCCATTGATGTCCCCGCGGCGTCGCCAATCGAGGGAAGCCTGAAGTAACTGGATAGGCGGCAGCGTACCTCAACGACCAGGCGGCAATGGTTTCCAGCCGATAACGGTGGGACCTCACGCCCTTTTCCCGGAGGCGCTTTCGAAGCGCGTCAACGCCGGCGAGGGTATGGGTAAGCAACAAACAGCGATCCGACGTTCCCGCGACGATGTCGGCTATGGTTTCCGTCTTCCCGTAGCCGGCCGGTGCCACAACCGAGCCATTGGCTTTCGCCTGCAAGGCCTTGTGGATCTTCTCAGGAATGGCCATCGATCCAGCTCCGAAGAGCGCTAACCGTTTCCTGCACTCCTTTGTGTGCTTCCCGCAGATGTGGGCCGAGGATATTTTGCGCTATATGCTCTGCCTTCGCGATGTCCTTGTACCAGGCTCCATGCAGGTCCTCGCTGTCCCTTTTCTTCTTGCCCTTCGCCCGCGCGGCTAAGGCGTCCAGAACTGTGGCATCGTTGAGGCAGGCTCTGACCTGCTCGATGGAGTTGAAGCAATCATCCGGTTGCCGGGGCTTGTTGGCTGCGTCGAGAATAGCTTCCGGCTCGAGGAACGTTAGGGTGTAATCGAAGAGCATCTCGACCGCGGCCAAGGGCAGTTGACGAAACAGGACATCCTCCGTGGAACAATCTCTGTCCCAACGAAACACCTTGACGCCAGCGTTCTCCAGCTTGCCCAGAATCTCTTTGTCCGCAGGATCCTGATCAGAATCCAGTAACAAGCCCACTTGGTAACCCAGGCCGCAAAATTGTCCGGCCAGCGCCGGGGCATGGTCGACCCCTCCCCCGTCGGCCAGAGCTATGCCCTTCAAAGCAAGGTTGTCGAGATGCTGAGTGACCCAATAATCATCCAGTCCTTTCAGCAAGCCCACCTCGGTTTTGCCCTCACCTATCAGCACGGTGGGAGCCAGATATGCTTCAGGCATCGAACGAGGGGGCGCCTGTGGATCCCGCTTGCTGTATTTTTTGTCGGCACGCCGAACGGTCACCCCTCCGTCCTCGGATCGACGCACGATATGCAGGTCGTGAACGCTGAGCTCGCGGATTACAACGGGTGAGTGAGATGTGATGAAAACCTGCGGACTTACGCGATCCTTTGATTTTAGATGCTTGAGCAAGCGTACAATACGGTGAGGTTCGAGCCCGTGCTCGACTTCATCGATGATAGTCAGGCATGAGGATGCCTTAGAGTGATCCTGCAGGGCCGCGACGAGCAGCCTTGATGACCCCATACCCAGCGCTCGGAGTGGAACCTCCCCATCGTGGATCGCAATGCTGCCATTGGTGATGGCCAGGTTCTGCACGTCCAGGCCTGCAGCAATCGTACTTGGCAGTGCCAGACCGACCTTTTTGGCGGCCAGCGTCACATTCTCGAGGCTGAGTTTAAATAGTTCAGCGGCCTCTGTCTTAAAATGATTACGGGCAAGGCGACCAGCCCGCGCAAGGATGTCCTGCGTACCCGCGGCTCCCTCGCTCATACGAGACAGAGTGGAATTTCGGCCCCAACTTAGATGCCGGTCAGCATAGACGCCCAAGCGGGCTGGGGCGACGGCCGATCTATGGGCATAACTCAACGAGCGCTGCTTCAAATCGTCCGCAGCAACACGTTCATTCCAGAGCGTCCACGTTCCCTCGAGCCCCTCGTCGATGCTGAGCATGATTGACAGAGCGAGTTGGCCATTCTCGGGCAATGGGGGTTCGTCGACGACCTTTCCGTCGTTAGAAATTCCTCGCAAATATGAAGCGTACGCCGAATCTGAAATGAATTCGTCCGGAAGATCGGTCAAGGTCACGATAATCTTGGCAGCGTTCTTGAAATCGCCTCCAAAGAAATCCAGATCGTCGAAGCTCAGGGTATGGCGCGGTGAAAGCGCCAGGGCGACAGCATCCAAGATAGTAGTCTTACAGGAATCTCCTGGGCCGATCAGACAATTGACTCCGCCTGCAGGCACCCACCTTAGTTGCTTGATCCCTCGGAAATTCTCAATTTCTACATAGCCAACGCGCACATTATTCCCCCCCACCTACAGGTTAAGTCGCGGCTGTAGCGACGTCAAACCGAAGTGCAAAAAGACGTTCGATCCGCCTCATCTGTTCAGCCGGCTATATTCGCTCCAACCCAAGCCGTTCAGTGTCGCCGTGCGTGCCGCGAAACTGCACCGGCAGGAACCGACATTTCGGACTTGCCGGCGTCTCTGGCAGTTTCCCGAAAGTGGCCGTTCCCAGCGCGCCTGACCCTCGACGTAATAGGCCAATTCATCGTCTAACCTATTGTCCCCTTCTTCCTGGCAACATCAAATTCGACTCCGAACCGTTAGCAGAGGCTTGGGCCGCAGGTACAACTCCGAATTAGCTCAGATTGGTACGCACCATATGATCTTGCTGGCCTGAGTCAGTAACGCGTATGTTGATCCCCGGATGAAAAATTGGAGCGGTTCGTGCCATCCCTTTGTAGCTTCCTAGTATTTGAACCAACGCAAACAGTGTTGGTAGCATCCCTCTGCCAGCGCGCCGGTTGGAAAGTCAGCTTTATTTCTGATCCTTCCAAGCGCTTTAAGTTTTACAACAATGGGCATTCCGAAGTTTCGCAACCGGGCGCCTTGGCGGAATTTGGCGCTCTAGGGGAAGGCGAGAATCACGGGCAATTGTTGATGGTGGAGGCTGAGGAAACCGAAGCCAACAACATCATCCAACTCATTCGCGCTGCCGACCTTATCGTTGAAGGGTTCCCGGATCAGAAATATGGAAACCCTTCAGGTTTCGAAATACCAGATGATGAGTCTGAGCGGGCCAGCATCTTCGAAAATCTCTTCCGAACTACCGGATTCTTTGAGCTTTTCTCGTTCAAAATGGAGAGACCTGTGGGCGTTGCAGTGGCGGCGAATGCCTGGTCAGATATGCGGACTGTCTATGCGATCCACAAACTCGCAAGAAGCTACGAAACAGAAGCCATTACGCCTTGGTCAGCACATCCTCGCTATGGACAGATATTCGAGAAACATTCCGGCGAGTTCTCAGATCACGTGCGCAGCTCCATTGCTATCAACCTTGCCTTCTCCGCCATTGAGGAGTTGAACCTGCAAATCAATTCCAGCCGAGAAAAGCCCCGATGGTTGGACAAGGAATACACGTGGAATCCACCAGTCTTGACGGACATCACGTCACGGCTGGAAAAGGCCGGGATTGATCTGAATAGAACTGTTGATTGGATAGCGAGAGGAGATGAGACGGAACTTGCAATTCAGCCGGTACGCGATCGATTCTCGGCCTATGGTGACGGGCAGGTAGTCCGAGACATCGAACTCTCCATTCCCGACGCTATTCACGCCTGCAGCTACCTGCGGAATTTCGTAGCGGCACATGCTTTTGGAAAAGAAACGCCGCGCTTGGGGCCTTATGAGGTCTATAACGTCCAGCAGGTTGCGCGCTTTCTAGTCCTCTCGAAATGCGGCCTCTTTAACGTTTGGACTCATGATCTGTCAGAACGGATGGATTCTCAAGTTCGCCCTTCTTAGCGATGTCTGCCATCACGTGCCGCGAATACGCGCCTTTACCACCGCCTCGGGGCCGTGACGGTCGAAGGGCGGCGGCCACCTGTATGGCCGCTTTTCTAGCTCCGCCGCCCGGAAGGGGTCGGGCAGCAAACCACCCCTTCTTAGTCACCCACGCGGGGATCCCGTCATCGGCACAACGGCGACATAGGGGCCGATTCCAGACTGACTGGTTCTGAAGACCGATCATGGGATAGCTGCCGTCCCCTGGGGTCAGATTCCGCTGTCTCTTGGCCGATCCGGAGCTGCAGCACCGGACGTAAGCGTTAGCGAATGGAAGCAGGTATACGGCCGCGTCAGAATAGGTCCGTCTCGTCTTCCCACCGAACCAGCGCAAATTGCTCGATCTCAAATTCGCTGCGCAGATGATCGCCCCAGGAAAACCAACGCCCGATGGGATCTTCGCCGTCGGGACGGAACGTCGGCGTCGCGGCCTTCTGATCGCCATCGACGCCGGCTATCAGTTCATTCAGCATTTGGTCCGATTCATCGGGAGACAGTTTCTCTCCGCCATCGAGAAACCCGGCCGAGACTTTGTCGAGGAATGTTGCCAGGTCCATCGATCCATCAGGCAGCGCCTTCGGCGAGTGAAAGCAGAGGTCGGTCCCGCTGTCAGTAAAGCTGTATTTATGCGACGCGGTGGTGACCACAGCGTGCGGTGGCACAGAGATGTGCTCAGCAAAGATCGGCATTCGGTCGAACCGAATCCGATGCCCGCCGTCCGCGAGCATCACCTCCTCGATCTCCCAGGGATAGTGGCGCCATAAGCCCCCCCACCGCGCGAGACCGGACCAATGCATGTTGAGCCGGTACGCAGAGCGATCCAGAAACAGCGGGCAAACATAAGCCGCGTCGCCCAGCCCGCGCTTGAGCAATCGTTCGCGCAAGCGGAACAGGACATTGTGCTGAAAGTCGCGATGCGTCTCCCGCTTCTGGCGCAGCGGGAAGTAGAGAGCACGCGGCATCGTGCTCAGCCCCGCCTTGCGGCGGTCGGTAACAATCTTCGAGGTGCTGAAATCCGGATAGGCCGCCGGCCGCTTGAACTGCATATAGAAGGGCCGAAATCCGCGGATCCTGCCGTGGAGCCGTGCATCCGCGCCGAGCCAGCCCTCCTTGACGCTCCCAGCCGAGATCGCCGCCGTCGCCTTCACCAACAAGGCGCTGATCTACGACTTACTGTTCCGGACTGCGTCAGAGACAATGATGACCATCGCCGCCGACCCCAAACATCTCGGTGCGCGCATTGGCATTACTGCCGTGCTCCACATCTGGGGCTCGGCCATGACCCACCACCCCCACGTCCACATGATCGTGCCGGGCGGCGGCATCGCAACCGACGGGAGCCGGTGGATATCGTCCCGACCGGCTTTCCTGCTTCCTGTGCGGGTGCTCGGGGTACTTTTCAGGCGCCTGTTCCTGACCCGGCTGATCGCTCTGCATGCCGCGGGAAAGCTCGCCTTCTTCGGCAAATTGGAGGAGCTTGCCGATCCACGCAGGCGGCCATCGAGCCGCCCATTTCGTCTTTGTGCGTGAAATTTCACACGCATTCTTGACAAAATACTTAACTAACTTAATTATGTTCACACACTATCCATGGGAGGCGAAGGTGGAACAGGACATTCAATTCGAACCCACGGTGGGACGGGAGGACCTTTTGATTGCTGGCAAGGATGATGCGTTCCGCGAGATGGTGCACAACTTGCTGGCCTTTTCGGCCCGGCTCGAGCAAATCCGCTCCCGATTTGGAGCGTTTGTCGGCCTTTCGGGGGTCCAGTACACTCTGCTTATCAGCATCAGGCAGCTACAGTCGGAACGCGGAGTTGGCGTGCGAGCTCTCGCCGATCACCTCGCGTTTTCCCCGCCATTTGTAACCAGCGAAACGACAAAGCTCGTAAAATTGGGACTTGTGACCAAGACTCCCAATCCCGACGACCAGCGCCGTGTTCATCTGCGTGTCTCGGACAAAGGCACTGCTCTTCTGTCTCAGCTGGCGCCCATACAGCAGGAAGTCAACGACCTGCTGTTTGAACCGGTGTTTGCCGCCAACTACGCCCTCGTGCGGCAACTGGCAGCCTCTCTGCGGGCGAGCGCGGAAAAGGCAGTCCTGCTCTCGGACTACCTTGTGGGCACGGAAAGGAGCGATCAATGAGCGCTTCGGCATCCACAAGCATTGATCCCCGCGAAATGCGTCAGGCGCTGGGCCAATTCCCAACGGGCGTCTGCATCGTAACTTGCCGCGGTGACGGCGAAGATTGTGGGATGACGATGAGTTCGTTCAATTCCCTCTCGCTCGCCCCCCCGCTTGTCTTGTTCAGCGTGGATAAACGCGCCTTAAGCCTCCCCCATTGGGAGCAGGCCAAGGGATTTGCGATCAACATCCTTTCCGACAACCAACAGGCAATTTCCAACCGATTTGCCCGTGCCGGCTCTAACAAATGGGAGGGCACCCATTTTCACAGAGGGTTTGCCGAGGCCCCCGTTCTGGCCGGCGTCGCCGCCGTCTTTGAGTGTCGTCCGTGGGCAACCCATGATGGCGGGGATCACATCCTCTTCATCGTGGAAGTGATTGAGATGCGCTCAACCCCCGACCGCCGCCCCCTGGTTTTCTCCAAGGGACGCTACGCAAAGCTAGAACAAACACAAGACGTGGCCCCTTGGCCGCTCGCAATTCACTACTGACCCCAAAGGAGGACGTCGCCATGGTTAAGACCGGCGCTCAACACATTGCATCACTTAATGACGGTCGTTCCGTCTATATCAACGGCGAACATGCGGGCGATGTTAGCGTCCATCCCGCCTTTCGCAGAACCGTCCAGTCGACGGGCAAGCTTTATGATTTCCAGTCGCGCCCCGAAAATTTGGACTTGATGACCTATCAGGTCGGTGAAAACAGTGACTTGAGAGCCAACCGGATTTGGCAGCTGCCCAGGTCATACGGGGAGCTGGTCGAGCGCCGGAAAGCGCTGGTGGCATGGACCGAAATTCATGGTGGCTTTCTGGGGCGAGCCCCGGACCACGTCGCATCGTGTATCTCGGGCATGTATATGGGAATCGACGTCTTCGAGTCCTACGACAGCAACCGCGCCAAGGCCTTGGCCGAATATTATCGCTATGCGCGGGACAATGAGCTCTACCTCACCTACGTGATTATTAATCCCCAGGCTGATCGTTCCAAGGCCGCCAATGAGCAGCAGGATCCGTTCCTTACTGCCGGGGTGGTTGATCAGGATGCCGAAGGTTTGACCATTCGTGGGGCAAAGATGCTCGCGACGGGCGGAATCATGGCCAATGAGGTCTTTGTGACCTGCATTCAGCCCTTGCGTGAGGGCGAAGAGCCGTACGCCGTTTCCTTTGCTATTCCCATGAATGCAAAGGGTCTAAAGATCCTTTCGCGCCGCTCGTACGAACAAGCTGCAACCAGCGTCTATGACTACCCGCTCGCCAGTCGGTTCGACGAAAATGACGCTGTTCTATATTTTGATGACGTCAAGGTTCCCTGGGACCGGGTCTTTGTAAACCAGGACACGGCGATGTGCATGAAACAATTCATGGCCACCCCGGCTCACGTCTACCAAAACTACCAGGCCCAGATCCGCCTCATGGTCAAAATGCGGTTCTTGGTCGGTATCGCCCGCAAAATAGCCGATACCAACGGCATCATCAATTTTCCTCCAGTCAAGGAGACGCTGGGAAAGCTGGCCGCCCAGAACAATCTCGTGGATTCTCTCGTTCATGCAATGGAGATCAAGGGACAATCGCGGAACGGCTATTTCATCCCCGACACGCACACGCTCTATTCAGCTCAGGTTCTCACCCAAGAGCTCTACGGGCAGGTCATCACGACTCTGCGCGAACTGGCGGGCGGTGGTCTGATCATGTTGCCCTCATCCGTCGAGGATTTTGCCGATCCAGAATTGCGCGAGCTCATTGGCAAAACCCAGCAATCGCCGACGTCATCGTCCGAAGGCCGCGTGAAATTCTTCAAGCTTGCATGGGACGCCGTGGGCTCGGAGTTTGCTTCCCGTCATAGCCAGTACGAAATGTTTTATGCGGGCGCCAATTTTGTCACCAAGGGGCATAGCTTCCGCTCGTTTGACTGGGACAGCTGCACCCAGTTGGTCGATCGCATGCTCGACAGCTATTCGCTCGAGGACGAGCTCAACACAACCAAATCATCAGCGGCGTAAGGAACCAAAATGGCTATCAACAAGCAGCATCTTGAATTTTTCCCCGTCGACATGGGCACAGAAGGTTGGCACGTCCCGGCCGGCTATCCTGAGGGAATCGAACAGAAAATTCTCGCAGGCGCTCTCGATGAAGACGCAAAGTCTGGCAACCGCACGCGCCTCTTGCGGTTTGCACCAGGCGTGTTCACCACCAAACCATTCGTCCACGACTACTGGGAGGAAGTCTATTTGGTTTCAGGTGATCTCACGGTGGGGAACGACGAGAACGGGAAAGGTGGTGAAAGCTTCTCACCCAACACCTATGCGTGTCGCCCCCCGGGGGCCTATCACGGTCCCTTCAAGTCGGAGCAAGGGTGTGTCCTGCTCGAAATCCATTACTACGACGAAGGCTAACCAAAATGGTGACGCTCTCGGAACTCGCGCGCAAACTCGAAAAGGGAGAGGCAACGAGCCTCTCCTTGGTCACGCAGTATCTGGAAACCATCGAGAACTCCGACGACCCTAATGCGCCAGTATTTCTCGCTCTCGACCGAGACCGCGCACTGGCCGATGCCCAGCGCGTCGATGATCTTCGCGCCGAAGGGAAGTCCCCTTCACCTCTCGCCGGCATCCCAATTTCAATAAAGGCATTGTTTGACGTCGAAGGATTGGTGACGACGGCCGGTTCGACCATTCTAAAAAGTGCCGCACCGGCCCGACAAGACGCAGAAATCGTCAAGCGGCTGCGGGCGGCCGGGCTGATCATCCTCGGGCACACCAACATGACCGAGTTCGCCTATTCCGGTCTTGGCATCAATCCCCATTATGGAACGCCCGCCAACCCGGCCGATCCCACGACACAAAGCATCCCCGGCGGCTCGTCATCGGGCGCAGCCGTCTCGGTCGCCCGAAATATGGCTGCCGCCGCCATCGGCACCGACACGGGCGGCTCTTGTCGCATACCCGCCGCCTTGTGTGGCCTGACTGGTTTTAAACCGACGGCGTCGCGCGTCCCCCTGAATGGGGCCTATCCCCTGTCGAAATCCCTCGACAGCATTGGTCCGATTGGTGCCAGCGTGGAATGCTGCGCGCTGCTTGACGCGATCATGGCCGGCGATCAACCAGCTGCCCCCGATCAGGTCAAGCCGTCAAAGCTGAAATTGGCAGTTCTGGTCAATTACGTAACCGATGACGTTGAAGCGGAAGTGTCTCACGCATTCTCGGTAGCAATAGACCGCTTGGCAGACGCCGGTGTGACGATTGAAGAAATCAGGCTCGAGGACCTTGACCGACTGCCCGAACTCAACGCGCGCGGCGGTATCGTTGCTCACGAGGCTCTGATCGTCCACCAGGAGCTGCTCGCCTCGTCGGCCGAGCTATACGACCCGCGGGTCAGTGTGCGTATCGAGAAAGCCTTGCAACAGGAACCGGGCGAATATGAGCGCCTTTTGAACATTCGCCAAGAGATGATCAAAGCGGCAAACAGTGCGACCGCGCCCTATGACGCCGTAATATTCCCCACGACGCCTTTCGTCGCTCCGACGCTTACAGAACTGGAGGATGAACAAGCCTATGGACGCGCGAACCTCTTGGCTCTTCGCAATCCGACAGTGGCCAATTTTCTCGACCGCTGCGCTATCTCGATCCCTATTCCGGTCGGTGGCGGCATGCCGGTTGGCATGAATCTAATGGGGTCCCACGGCGGCGACAGATCGTTGCTGGGTATTGCGCACTCTGCCGAAGCGATATTGAGGGGCTAAACTCGATCAGGCACGCATGATCTGGCTCGTTGCGTTCATCTGGAAAGAAGCGATGTGTTCGCGCATCGCTTTTTCCGCAACGTCGAGATTGCCCGACTTTATGCCTTCAATGACTGCCGCATGTTGCTCGCAAACCCGAATATTGTGATCGGGTGCCTTGAGCGAGATGAACCAGAACCGCAACGCCTTGTCATGGAGACTGGAGAGCACATCTCCTAGGATACGGTTGCTGGCCGATTGCGTGATCAAGCGATGGAAATCGCGGTCGAGCGAAATGAACTCGTCAATATTGCGGTCCTTGGCCGCCTGCCAGATGCCTGCAAGATTGGCCTCCATCATGGCAATCTCGGCGCGACTTGCCCTTTCGGCCGCCCAACGGACGGCGGCCGTCTCATTGACCATACGCATCTCGATAACCTCCATGAAATCATCGAGACTGACGGGACTGACCACGATCCCCTTGCGGGGCATAACGTCGACGAGTCCATCGACAGCCAACCGGTCGATCGCCTGAATCACCGGCGTTCTCCCAATGTTGAGAGCCTCAGCCAGGTCCGTGACCGTCAAAGGCTGCCCGGGGCGGAGTTCACACGTCACTATGAGCTTGCGTATCTCATCATAAGCGGTGTCGCGGAGCGAAACCCTTTTGCCAACGGTTTTCATCGAATGTCCTCCGCGCCCATCTATTCGGCCTACCCTACATCTTCGAGGATCGCGATATCGTAGCGGAACGAGATCGTCCGGCTCAGTTTCGGATCCTCGACCTCAGCCTCAAAGGTTGTAAAGCTCCTTACGCCTCCAATTGCCGGCAGCGTGCCGCAAAACATTGCTGTGCCATCAGCGAGCGTGTCAGTGCCTGTATATCGTTTGATCAGATCGCGCGGATCAAGAAGCCCGTCCACACTCCCCTCCTGATAGAGCACGCGTTCGCCATCCTCAATTACATAGCTGCGCAATATCAATGAGTCCCAGTGGTCAGCGACTTCGCTAAACGGCCATACACGGTCCGCCACTGGCTTGTCGCACATCTGTTTCGAGACCGTCACTCCATAGGCTTCGACTTTGCGATCGGTATGATCGGAACCCAGAGCGACGAAAAGGTCTCCATCAGCAGCAATCAAAACCAGCTCGGCCTCGCCGCTCGAATTCTCACCGGTCGCCTGGACGACAGGATCACTGTTCAACCGGGAGGGCGAAACCCTGTAGAACGTTGGTGTTGCTTTGGGCCGCGCGATGCCGAGCGCCTCCAGCTCGGCAATATGGTGTTCCATTGCCTCGCGATTGCGACCGGCCCAGCCAGCTATGACAAGAGCGTCGATATTAAACCGTACTGCGCGCTCGCCCGTTTGGCTGTCCACAGTCATATTGAGTGCCACCATTTCGGCTCCTCCTTGGGTTGTAGCGAATGGTCTGCATCACCAAAGATGCTTGACAGCAATGCATGGTAATGATCTTGTGATATTTCACAAGCGTTTTATTTGGCCGTAGGGAAAGGTCGACCGCTTGCAAAGGAAGGACAGGGAATGAAACATATCGTACGCACTGCTGGGACGCTGATGGCGTCTCTGGTCCTCGCAACCCAGGCCATGGCTCAGGACAAACCCGAGCAGATCGACGTGGGGGTCTTTACGTTCACTTCTGGTGCTCCAGCAGCCTATGGCCAGCCCGGCGCCCAAGGAGCCGAGCTGATGGTCGACCTGATCAACGCCGCCGGCGGCATTGATGGAGTGCCTCTCAGAGCGACGATCGTTGACGAAGCCCAAGGGGCCGAAGGGGTCATTGCCGAATATCGCCGTCTTGCTGGTGAAACCAGTTATCAGGTGATGATCGCAGCACTTTCTTCGAGCAACTGTCTTGCATTGGCGCCCGTTGCCGAGCAAATGCAAATGCCAACGATCGGCTGGAACTGCGATACGCACCAGCTCTTTTTGGACCAACAGCTCGACTACACGTTCCGGCCCAATGGGAACACCATTCCCGAATTTGTGGCCTATGTCGCTTACCTGCTTCAGGTCAATCCCGACATCGAACGAGTCGCAATCATCAATCCTGACTATGCATTTGGCCATGACGCCGCCGAGATCGTTAAGGCGGCCTTCCGCGCCTTTAAGCCCGATGTCGAAATTGTCGCTGAGCTCTTCCCGAGCCTTGGCGCTTCGAGCTACCAGACCGAAGTATCTCGCCTATCGGCCGCTCGCCCGGACGCCATCTTTTCCAACCTCTGGGGTGCAGATCTCGAAAACTTCGTCCGTCAGGCCCAGCCGCGCGGCCTTCTCACGCAAAGCCAGACTGTCCTGGCGCTCGGCGAGACCATCCTCCAGCGTATCGATCTGCCAGACGGTGTGATCGTCGGCATGCTCGGTGACGGATATTGGCTCACACCCCACGCCCAGGCCAACGAGGATACCGTGGCCTTCGCTGAGGAATATTCGAACCGCTTTGGCGAGTATCCGGTGTTTCCCACCATGAAAATGGCCAATAGCTTCATGGTTATGAAAGCGGCCTATGAAGCCGCGATCGAGGCCAATGATGGCGAATGGCCTTCACGCGATGAGATCGCCGCAGCCCTCGAGGGCCTCGAAACTGCTACGTTTACAGGCACTGCGCGTCTGCGCGAGGACAACGACGGATACGTTGATCAGGTGATTGGCGTCACTGGACCTTCGGAAACCTACGACTTCTCAGTCATCACCAATATGGTGCGGTACGACGGCGAAGCCCTGATGGCACCTTTGGGAGAAGATCCGATTGCGTGGATCGAGACCCTCACACCAGAGTTCCTCGAGACGCTTCCCGAGCCTGGCTCCTATAACTAACGGCGTGCGCACGGAGCCTTGTCCTTTTGAGGGGACAGGCTCCGCGCCACCGGCACCCAAGCGGTGCAGACCTCACGGATGGACAAGATATGCTTGATATGGCCTTGCCGCTGATCATGGACGCACTTGCCAACGCCGCGCTTATATTTTTCGTGGCCGTCGGCCTGACTCTGGTCTTCAGCGTTCAGCGCATCCTCAATGTTGCCCATGGCAGCTTCTACTCAATTGGAGCCTATATTGCCGCCAGTATGGGCCTTTGGCTCATCAGCGCAGGCCTAAACCCTTGGCTTTCTTTCCCTGCGCTGCTTCTGAGCGCGGCGCTCGTTGCCATGGTCCTCGGTCCGCTTGTCGAACGCACGCTGATACGTTGGACATATGGCAGGCATGAAGCGATTCAGATCCTGGTGACGTTCGGTCTATTCCTGATCCTGGAAGACCTGCAGCGCCTCGTTTTTGGTGTGCGCTCGATCTATCAGGACACTCCCATGGCGCTTCTGGGGGTAACTGAGATTGGCGGAATCTTCTATCTCAATTATCAGCTGCTCCTCATCGTGCTCGCGCTGGCTGTTCTGTTCGGCATGCGGTTTCTCATCAAGCACACCCGCCTGGGCCGTTTGCTTGTCGCCGTTGTCGCCGACCGTGAAGTCTCCCTCGCTATGGGTATCAACACCGACCGCGCCTTCGTGCTTGCCTTTACGCTTGGGGTGTTTCTTGCAGCGCTCGGTGGTGCCCTTGCCACGCCAACGACTGGCGTTGCCCCCGGCCTTGGTGCCGAAACCATGGTGCTGGCATTTGCAGTCGCCGCCATCGGCGGATTGGGACAAATCGAAGGGGCTGCAGTGGCGTCGATCATTGTGGCTGGCGCGAAAGTCCTCGCGGTTTATTACGCCCCCGCATTCGACACCGTTGCCCCCTTCCTGGTGATGCTCGCCGTATTGCTGGTTCGCCCTAACGGGCTATTTGGCACCGCCACGACGAGGAAGATCTGATGAAAATCATCTATGCACTTTTCGCGGCTGCTTTTGCCGCCCTGGCCATCGTCCCCTTCGCTGCCCCCTGGCTTCAATTCGTGCTCACCATCGCCATTGCAAAGGGATTTGCGGCAGTCGGCGTGGCCCTGCTTCTGCGTGCCGGTCTGATCTCGATTGGACACGCCATGTTTTATGCGGCCGGTGCGTACACCGCCGCCTTTATCGTCCTGTGGTCTGGAATATCGGACCTGTTCGTGCTCCTTATCGCATCCACCTTGGTCACGGCCGCTATCGGCGCCCTTGTCGGGGCCTATTTGGTTCGCTATCGCGCGATCTTTTTCGCGATGCTCAATCTTGCTGTCTCGATGGTGTTCTTCGCCCTGCTCTCCAAACTCTATGGCATAACGGGCGGCACCGATGGCTTGCGCGTGCCCGTCCCAACGGTGTTGGGCACGACCCTTACCAAGGCCGGCTTCGATATCGTTTTGTTCTACGTCGCGCTGGCGCTCATGGCCATCATCGCTGGCCTAGGCGTTCAGTTCCTGAAAAGCCCTCTCGGACACGCAGTCGGCGCTATTCATACCAACGAAGTGCGTCTCGAATATCTGGGTGTGTCGGCTTGGTCTGTACTCTTGATCGCCTACACGATTTCAGCAGCGCTGGCCGGCCTTGGTGGCGCCATTGCCGCGGTCTCGATCGGCCATGTCCTACCGGAATACGCCTATTGGACCGAATCTGGCCACTTGGTCTTGACCGCTGTTCTGGGCGGGATCGGCGGCGTTGCTGGACCGTTCATCGGGTCGATCTTTCTCGAGATCGTCCACACCGTCGCAGTTGGCGTTGCCCATAACGCCTGGAACCTAATCATGGGCGCAACGCTGCTGCTGGTCATTTTCTTCCTGCCACAGGGCCTATACGGCCTGGTCACCAAGTCGGCGGATAAAACGTCTAGCGCCAAGCTCGGGGAGAACAAGTCATGAGCCAGCCCCTCCTGAAGGCAGAAAGCTTGACCATTGCATTCGCTGGCATCAAAGCGGCGGACAATGTCAGCCTGGAAATCGAAAAAGGCGAGTTTCTTGCCATCATCGGACCCAATGGTTCGGGGAAAACAACTTTCCTCAATCTGTGCACCGGCTACATTCGCCCCGTCTCGGGCGAGGTGTACCTTGAAGGTGAGCCGATCACCGGCTGGGCGCCCCGCAGGATCGCGCGGCAGGGTATTGCACGCGCGTTTCAGATTCCCCAGCTTTTCACAGACCAGACAGTACGGAGCAACCTGCTGCTGGGCATCGCCTCTCGCCAAGGTGTTTGGGATGGCCTAAAGCCATTGGCACGTCGCAGGTATCAAGAAGAGGCCGATGAGCTGCTCGAACTGCTGGGACTATCGGCTCATGCCGATGCGATCGCCGGCACCCTGCCTGAGGGGCTGAGAAAGCTAGCCGACATCACTTTGGCGCTCGCACTCAAGCCACGCCTGTTGCTTCTCGACGAGCCGACAAGCGGTGTGAGCGCGTTGGAGCGGTTCTCCATCATGGAAACGCTCATGAACGCTATGCGCACCAAGGGCTTGACCGCGCTCTTTGTCGAACACGACATGGAAATCGTTGAGCGCTACGCCGACCGAGTGTTGGTGTGGAACAGCGGGTCCATTCTTGCGCAAGGCAAGCCGGCGGAGGTTCTTCAGGATCCCCGCGTCGTGGAAACTGTTGTGGGGGTTGCATGATGCTCAAGGTTGATAATCTCGAAGTCGAAATCGAAGGCGTGCAGGTACTGCGCGGCATCAGCTTCACCCTCGAATCTGGCAAGACAACGGTCCTGATCGGCAGAAATGGGGCCGGCAAAACAACCACCCTTCGCGCCATTATGGGCCTTCTACCTGTCGTTTCGGGCACTGTGTCGCTGGCGGGCGATGCTCTGCTGGACAAACCGGCTTTCGCTAGAGCTCCTCTGGGAATTGGCTATGCTCCCGAAGATCGGCGCTTGATCGCAGAGTTTTCCGTGCGTGAAAACATTCTCCTTCCTGCACTGGCGCTCAATATGGCACCCGCGGAACGCAAACGTCGTCTCGATGAGACCTACGCGCTCATACCCCAGCTAGAAACGCTCGACGCTCGGCCGGGGGGCAGCGTCTCAGGAGGTCAGGGCAAGATGGTCGCTCTTGGACGGGCTCTCATGGTCGCTGATCGCGTGCTGTTGCTCGACGAGCCGTTTCAGGGACTCGCTCCAGCGCTGGCGCTTGACTATGCAAGGGCGCTCAAGCGGCTCAAGGCAGAAAAACGCGACATTGCCTATATGATCACCGAATCCAGTCCCGATCTGTTGTCATCAGTCGCCGATGAAACACTTACCATAGAGCGGGGCATGGTATCAGGCGGAACTGTGGAAGCCATTTAGCATAGCGTTACAGAGCGACCATGCAAAGGTGAATGAAGGTTCGATGCGAGCCGGGGTGCGGCTGGTCGCTACGCGACAAATTCTGTGAATCGCCCAAGGGATCAACTGTCGTTATTGCCCCTTGCGGTCTGCATCCTTGTTGGGGGCGGGACCGCGACGGCGATATAGGTCCAAAGTCATCGAAACATCACCTATGTGCACGATGGCGGTCCAGGCAGATGGTATGGACGCGCGGGGCTCGCCGCCATTTCGCTACCGTGGTCGAAGCGAACCGGCAGCCTTCAGCAAAGCGTCATGGCGGCCCAAATCTTGGAAGTGAGGGCGCGCTGCCAACTGGCGAAAACGGGACCGACAGTGGACTGGCCGGTTCTGGCGTGGATGCGGACAAAGCCGATGTTTGGAACCCGTCCGAGAAGTTGAGTCAGTCGCCATCTTAGCAAGGTCTGATGACGACGCGGCCCGGAGTTTGACATGCCCCTGCTAACCTATTCTCCGAAATGACGAGCACTGCGCTATGAAAGATTCCCATCAAGTGCACGCTGCCCTGAAGGCCACATTCGATTCGAGCGTCAATCATCAAGTTCAGGACATAATAAGGACAAGGGGGCGAACTCTCGCGCCTGCCCCCTTGAATTTACTCAGCGAGATTTGACGATCCAGAAATCCTGCCACTCTTGCAGGCGAGCGAAGTCGCTTTCAGTTGTGGCGGAATCAGTTACATGCAACTGATCCACGACGTCGAACACGCCTGAAGGCTCACCTTCTGGCATGCGCGCTTCCGTGTTCGTCGAGAGCTTCCCATCTCCCAGCTGCGGTGCCATGCCTTCTTCAGTCATGATGTAGTGTACGAATAGCTTTGCGGCGTTTGGATGCTGCGTGCCGGCAGCAATAACGGCAACGCGTGGCGTCAGCTGTCCGACGAAAGGCTCCATGCCTTCGCAGATACCCATGCCATAGCCATCTTCGACAGCATCCCCAAAAATCGCGGCGCTGACAAAGCCCATAAACGGACTTTCCTGACCTGGGCCCCAACAATCGGCCCAACGTCTGAATCCGACCGTGTTACCGTGGGCTGGTTGGCAGCGAACCTTCTAACCCATTCTGCAGTCGCGCTGGCTTCATCTGTTTCCAATGGCTCGCCAAAAAACGCCTCATAAGCCTGTGCCATCGCACCATCGGCATTGGTCTCCAGCTGATTGAACCAGAACATGGTTTCGGCACGCAGCTGGGGATCCGGGATCGCCACGCGGCCCTGCCATTCAGGCTCGGTGAGCGCCCACATGTTGTCCACGGGGCACCCTTCAGTGTGCACGTCGGTATTATAGGACCAGACCCAGGGATTCAAACTAGTTATCGCCGGGTTCTGGTAGTTGTCTGGGATGACGTCGGCCAGGTCGGGCGGGAACCAGCTTATGCCGATGCCCTGAGGCAAGATTTGTGAAGTGACTGAGGGAAGATTGCTCATGTTGAAGACGTCGGTCTGAACGTTTCCGGCAGCAGCCTCACGCAAAAGGACCTGCTCTTGCTCTTGTGCTGACATTTTGACGCCAATGGCCTCGATGCCATACTTTTCCGAAAAATTCTCAGCCATGGTAACAATCTTGCCCGTGGCATCGATGGCCGTAATCGGACTGAACCGCCCCGGGTCTGTCGGAGGCCTTTCGGTTTAAGTTATGCGGCCATGGCCGATTGTTCCAGTGCCGCGTAGAAGTTTGCCTCGGCCTCGGCTGGCGGGATGTTGCCGATGGGCTCGAGGAGTCGGCGGTGATTGAACCAGTCCACCCATTCGAGGGTGGCGAACTCCACTGCTTCAATGGTCCGCCATGGCGCCCTTGGATGGATCACCTCTGCCTTGTAGAGACCATTGATAGTCTCGGCCAAAGCGTTGTCGTAACTGTCTCCAACGCTGCCGACTGACGGTTCGATGCCGGCCTCAGCCAAGCGCTCGGTATAGCGAATGCTGACATATTGCGATCCGCGATCCGAATGATGAACCAGACCCCCGCGATGGATGGGGCGGCGGTCGTGGATGGCTTGCTCGAGGGCGTCCAGAACGAAGCTGGCATGGGCGGTGCGGCTGACCCGCCACCCCACGATATAGCGGGCGTAGACGTCGATCACAAAGGCCACATAGGCAAACCCAGTCCAAGTCGCTACATAGGTAAAATCGGAGACCCAGAGCCTGTTGGGCGCCGGAGCGTGGAACTGGCGATTGACGTGATCGAGGGGGCACGGCGCTGCCTTGTCGCTGATCGTTGTGCGCACCGGTTTGCCCCGGATTACACCTTGCAAGCCCAGATCGCGCATCAACCGTGCAACGCTACATCGGGCGATATCAAAGCCTTCCCGCTTCATCTGCCGCCAGACCTTGCGTACGCCGTAAACCCCGAAGTTCTCGTCAAAGACCCGCTTAACCTCTGGCTTGAGGGCTTCATCGCGCTGGGCACGAGCCGACAGTCGCGAGGCATCTCGGCGTTGAGCAATCCGTTCGTGGTAGCTTGATGGGGCGATCGGCAGAACCCTGCAGATCGGCTCGACCCCATAAGCATCCCGGTGCTCATCAATGAAGGCGATCATCGCTTGAACGGGCGGTCGAGCTCCGCCTGGGCGAAATATGCGGAGGCTTTGCGCAGGATCTCGTTAGCTTGCCGCAGCTCCCGGTTCTCCCGCTCGAGAGCCTTCATCTTCTCGGCCACATCGCTAGGCAGGCCCGCCCTCTTGCCAGTGTCGACCTCGGTCTTCTTGACCCAGTCGTACAACGTAGCTGGTGAGCATCCGATCTTGGCAGCGATGGAGGAAACTGCAGCCCACCGGGACCGATATTCCCCCTGGTGGTCCAGAACCATACGAATGGCTCGCTCGCGCACTTCAGGCGCAAATTTGTTCGTTGTCTTGCTCATGTCGGCTCCACTTTCTCAGAAGTTGGAGCCTCCGGCAAACCCGGGGCGGTTCAATGGCACGAGTTGGTCGCCCGTTGTGACGAATCTCATAGCGAGATGAGGGGCGGCTTTCGAATATTCTCGGCTGAAGCCCATCGGTCTGCTGCCCACCCCATACCGGATCACCGCGATCAAATTTCCTTGCTATTTTGGCCAAGCAAAAGCACGCGTTTCTTTATCAGCAAAGGGGCCGTTTGCAGTCGGTCCGGTTCTGTCGAGGAATTGAGGAAAGCCGACATTCGGCACCCGACGCCATCTCGGCCATAGCGAGTACGTCCGCCTCTCCGCAAAAGCAGACATCGTTCGATTAATCCTGATCGCCGCTACATCAACGGCATGGCTACGGGCGACAGGCTGCGCGCGAGCAAGGGTTGGGCAGCCGTGTAGGCTGACCTGCCGCCCTTCAACTGTCGAGCACGGCTTGACCCGGCAGTCCGTGTCTGCCGCGCAACAAGCGCAGTCCGGCGAGGACGACCGCGGCATATGCGGCAGTCAGAATCCAGAGCGTCGCCACCTGAGGGGTGAGGTCCTGCCATGAGGCGCCCATCTGATTGATGCGCACCATGCCAGGAATGGCCGAGGTGCTAGGGGCCACGAGCGCAACCTGTTGCATCCATTGCGGCAGCATCTCGATCGGCCATGCCACGCCCGACAGGAAGAATAGCGGGATGCCCATGGCCATCATGGCCAGGATCGCCCATTCACGCACTGGCAGGACCATGGACAAGACAAGCCCAAGAAAAATGGTCGCGAGAATGAAGGGGACGCCGAGAATGAAAAGATCGAGCAGGCCGCCGATGCGCGGCATGCCCAGAATGACCGGCAGCAACACCAGATAGGCCAGCATCCATATGCCATAAAGCAGGCTGTAGGCCGCGACCCGCGCGGTGAGGACGGCAAACGGCCGGACGCTGTGGCGGGCGTTTGCCGCACCGGCGTTCAGAAGCGCGACCCCAATCAAAAGGGTCTGTTGCAGGATGAGGACCACCGAGGCGGGAACGACATAGCTGGCGTAGCCCCCCTGGGGATTGAACAGCGGCACCGCCGTCACGGTCATGGGCTGGATGCTGGCAGCCGCCCGAGCACCCTTGCCTTGCTGCACCATGCGTCTGGCGGCGATTTCTGCTCCCGTTTCGCGGGCGGCGGAGGTGATGGCCGTCATGGTGGTGTTGTAGAGCAGGAAATAGCTGGCATCGCCATAAGCGGCGACCGGCGCGCTACGCCCGGCCAGAAGGTCGCGCTCGAAGAATTCGGGAATGACGAGGATGGCGAAGGCTTGCCTGGCCTGAAGCGCCCTGCGCGCGGCCACCATGTCGGGAACCGAGCCGGCGATCTGCACAGTGTCATAGGCGCCGATACGGCGCAGCAACTCCCGGGACGTGACGGAATTGTCCTGATCGACCACAACGATGGGCGCCTCGCGCACCACCTCGCCCAGATAGGGCTGAGGATAAAGCAGGCCATAGACGATGATCGCCAGAACCATGATCGAGAAGGCGGCCCGGTCCTTGAATATCGCCGAAAAGGCATCCTGGAATTCTTCGAACCACGCTTTCATACCGAGGCCTCCTTCATCTCTCTGGAGGCGTCGCGGGGCCGCCGGATGACCAGCAGCAGCGCCGCGAGGACCGCATAGGCCAGAGCCGACCACCCCAGAGCCCCGAGGGAAGCGAGCGAGATATCCACCGGCACGCCGCGCAGCATCTGGTCCACGCGGAGATCCATATACCAGGTGAGTGGCATGAGGACGCTCCAGAACGTCGCGAAACCGTGCATGGCGAGACGGGGAAAGCTGACCCCGATGAACCCGAAGGCCGGCGCGGTGAAGATGCCGGCTGCGCCGAGCGCAAGCGAAATCGACGAGGCGGCCAGACCGAAAACCACCCCGATCATCTGATAGGCGATGATGAACAGGAGGCTGCCGGTCAGATAGACCGGCATGCTGCCATTGAACGGCATGTCATAGACAAAGAGCAGCAAAGCGTCGCCAAGGGCGAGGACGGTCGCGAAAATGACGGTGTAGGGCAAAAGTTTGCCGAGCATCGCAGGCATCAACCCGCCGCCGAGCCGCGTCATGGCTCTCAACCTGCCCGGCCTCAACTGCTCGAGCGCGACGGTATAGGCGGTCGCGGCGCAAATGAAGATTTGCAGCGCGGCGGGCATCAGGGCGGCCAGCAGGAAGTGGACATAGTCCAGTGTGGGATTGAAGAGCGGGCTTTGCTGCACGGGGATGGGATTGACCGCCTGTATCGCCTGATGGTCGGGTTCGCCTTGCGCGACGCGCATGGAAACCGCGATCCCGGCGTTCACATTGGCGAGCGCGGTCTGCATGCTTCGCGCCACGGCGCTGCCGGGAGTCATGAACTGGTTATTGTAGAACAGCACCACCTCCGGGCGACGGCCGGCGCGCACGTCGCGCTCCAGTTCGGCCGGCAACAGCACCACGCCATAGGCCTGCCCGCTCAGAACCAGGTGCCGCGCCTCGGAAAGATCGAGCGGGCGATGAGCGACCGCGACTTCGGGCATCGCGTCCACCGCCTGCACGATCTGGCGGGAAAGAGCGCTACGATCGAGGTCGAGCACTGCCACCGGCAGGCCGGCAGGCACGCCGGCCCGGAAGATCGAGGCGAGCATGAGAAAGACCAGAAGCGGTAAGGCCAGAACGAAAAAGGACAGCGCGGGACGGCGGGCGATGCGGCACAACTCGCGCTGGGCCACCCGCATAACCCCCGGCCGCACCGCTTTTTCAGCGGCCAGCATGACCGGCCTGCCAGTCGATGATGGCGCTCATGCCGGGGCGCAGGCCTTCGATGGGTTCAACCGGGCGGGCGCGGATCTGGAAGGTGCGCAGATCGAAATCCCCCGTCGCCCGCGTCGCCCGCCAGTTGGCGTATGCGCCCAGTGCGCTGATCGAGGTGACGCTTACCTGTACGCCATCCCGGCCGACGGCGGGAACGCCGGCCAATAGCACATCTCCGACTTGCAAACCGTCCAGAAAATCCTCGCGCAGATTGAACGTGAACCAGACATCGTCCAGATCGACGATGGACAGAAGCGGAGCGCCCGAGGCAGCGAGCGCTCCGACCTCGGCGACCCGGCTGACCACTTCGCCCGAGATCGGCGCGAAGACGGACAACTCCCCGACATCGGTGCGGATCTGGTTGAGGGCGGCTTCGGCCTGCTGCAACTGCGCGTCGGCGACCGCGCGCTCCTCGGGGCTGGCGCCGTTGACTGCAAGGGTCAGGTTGGCTTGAGCCGCCGTGACTCCGGCGCGAGCGGCGGAGAGCGAATTTCCGGCGTTGTCGAGCTGCTGCTGGGAAGCGACCGAACGTTCGGTCAGCGCTACGAGGCGATCATAGGTCTGCTGGGCGAGTTCGAGATCGGCCTGAGCCTTCGCGAGTTCGGCCTCACGGGCTTCGATGACCTCGGGACGGGTGCTGTTGATGCGCTCGCGGTCGGCTTGCGCGACCCGCGCCGCAGCTTCAGCCGAGGCCAGACCTGCCATGAGTTGGGGACTGTCGAGTTCGACCAGTAGCGTGCCAGCTTCGACGCGTTCGCCTTCATTGACATGCACCGCGGCCACTTGGCCCGACGCCCGGGGCGCGATATCCACACGCGTAGCCTCCACCTCGCCCTGAACAAGAACGGTGGCAGGCGCCAGGGAAGCCCATATGGACAGGGCCGCAACGCCTGCGAGCACGACGATGGCAATAATGAAGGCGATTCTCGATTTCATGACAATGGCATCCTTGATCCGATGCATACGTACATATCAGTTGATATTTACATGTCAAGTGATATGTAAATATGGAAAGCATCGATCAGGAAGAGTATGATGAGACACGCCGACAGAAAGCAGATGACGCGCGAAGCGCTAATCGCTTCCGCGAACGCCGAGATTTTCGAGAACGGAATTTCCGGCGCCTCCGTGCGCCGCATCGCGGAGCGTGCCGGCTACACGCAGGGCGCCTTTTACTCCAATTTTGCAACGCGCAACGCTCTTCTCGAGGCAGTATTGGAAAAACACATGCAGGTCCGGCTGGACAGGATGGAGGCCATTCTGCTCGGGGAAGGGCCGCTCGAAGTGATCATGGAGCGACTGGGCGCTTGGCTCAAATCCATGCAGGACGACAGAGCCGGAACACTGGTGATGCTCGAATTCCAGGTTCACGCGCTAAGAGATCATGAGTTTGCGGCGACTTACAACCGATTGCGTGCCGTTCAGCATGCCTCCATCGCGCACGCTATCGAAGCAATCCGAAAGCAATATGGCGTGGAGACGAAACTGCCGCCGAGGTTGATGTCGCTCGGATTTTCCGCCCTCTGGTCCGGTTTCGCGCTACAGGGGCGGATCCCCGATGACGTCGAGGCCGACGATCTGATCGGAGCGTTCATACGCGCGTTGATCTGAATGAATACCGATTGGATATGGGATGAAGTAGCAAGGTCGATTGTGCCGCCATGCCAGAAGCCAGGGCAACGCAGAAGGACGGCCTCGGCATGGCGGCAGCGTCATCCCCGCCCCATGGAAAGGCACGTCGGCTTAGCCATGTCCGCTTTCCCCACATGAAACCCCATAAGCGGATTGACAGCAGTCCACCCCGTTGGGGATGTGGTGGACACAGCGCCAGTTGCACGAAGCGGTCATCCATTGTGATTGAATGACCGCTCCAAGTTCAGATTTCGGTTCGTTCGGCAAGAAGCAGAGCATCCTCGATATCCACGCCGAGATACCGCACGGTGTTCTCGATCTTGGTGTGTCCGAGCAGGATCTGGATGGCGCGCAGATTGCCGGTTGCCTTGTAGATCATGGCCGCTTTCGTTCTTCGCAACGAATGTGTGCCGTAGTCAGATGAGCGGAGTCCGATCGCAGTCACCCATTCATCGACCAGACGCGCATACTGTCGCGTGCTCATGTGATGTGCGTGGTCGACTCGGCTTGGGAAAGCATGATCATCGACACTGCCCCCACGCCGTTCGAGCCACGCCAATAGACTGGCACGCACATCGCTGGTCAATTCGAATTGGACAGGACGTCCGGTCTTTTGTTGGACGACCATTGCCCGTGTTCGAATTTCCGGCCCTGTGACCAAGTCGCCAGTCTTGATCTTGACCAGATCGCATCCGCGAAGCTTGCTGTCGATGGCGAGGTCGAACAGGGCACGATCTCGAACCCGACCTTCTCGATCCAAGAAGAAACGGATCGCCCAGATCTGCTTCTGTGTCAGAGGGCGTTTGGTCCCGACCGTCTTTCCAGCATTCCATGCAGCCCGTCCTCGGGCTGCAGCATCATATCGTGAGTATCCCATTTGAGTTCTCCTTTGGCCGTGATTGGCCAAAGGAGAAACGCTGAGACCGGCAGCCGCGGGGCCGACATCGGACCGGCCGGTTCTGGCCAACCAAATGGGGTAAGCTGACGTCCGTCGGCCCTACGATATATAAGACAGCGATGCCGGTTGCAGCGAAGGCTGCGAAACAATCGAATACTGCGGCCTCTAGCCCAACAATCTGGACGAGAGATTAACTTACGGTATCCAGACCGTGGGATGACATCTGGACCCGATCTTATGGCGCTTTACACGACAGAGGCAGCCCTCAGAAATTGGTTACTGTGTGGTACATCGGTCAACGAAACATCGTACTCGGCAAGAAGAGTGCGATTTGTGGAAAGAGCAAGAGCAAGCCCATGCCAATCAGCATCGCGACCACGAACGGCAGGATACCGAGAAATATTCGCGTGGAAGCCACGTGTGGAACGAGTGCCTTGACGACGAACACGTTGATACCGACCGGCGGCGTGATCAGTCCAATCTCAAGGGCGATGACGACCAAGACGCCAAAAAAGATCGGGTCCACGCCCAATGCCATGATGACCGGGAAAAAGATCGGCACCAAGAGCACCAGCATCGCGAAACCTTCCATGAACGTGCCAAGCAGCACGAAGACCAGAAGGATGAGCAGAAGCGTCGCGGTCGCGCCCATCGGCAGGCTCAGGACGGTCTCGGAAACCCAGGATGTCAGGCCCGACCGGGCAAGAAACGGGTTGAGAACGTTGGCCCCGATGATGATCGTGTAGCACATCACTGTCGTCGAGACAGTCTGGCGAACGATGCGTGAAAAATTGGACGGCGTGAGCGACCGTCTCCACAAGGCGATCGCCAGGGTCGCGACAACACCGATGGCTGCCGACTCCATGGGCGTAAAAATGCCCGCATAGATGCCGCCCACCGTTCCGACCACGACCAGCAGGAACGGCAAAGCCTTCAACGTTGCCGAACGCCGCTCCTGCGAGGTCAACCGCTCACCCGATGGCGCCACCGATGGCCGCAGCGAGGCGACAATTGCGATGGTTACGAGAAACAGGCCCATCAGCAAGATGCCGGGCAGAATGCCGGCCACGAAAAGCTGGCCGATCGACTGCTCGGTCAGGAGCGCATAGAGAACGAAACCTGTCGAGGGCGGAATGAGAATGCCGAGCGTTCCCCCCGCGGCGACCGAGGCTGCGGAAAAACCTTCGTCATATTTGTAGCGCCGCATTTCGGGCAAGGCGACCTGACCCATCGTGACTGCAGAAGCAACGGACGAGCCGCTCAACGCGGAAAATCCGGTGCAGCCCAAAATGGTGGCCGAGGCCAGCCCGCCGCGGCGGTGGCCAATCCAGGCATAGGCAGCGTCATAGAGATTGCGGCTCAGGCCGCTCACGCCAGCTAGATTGCCCATCAGAACGAAAAACGGGATGATTATGAGATCGAGCTTGAGCGCCAGCTCAAATGTTTCCGTCGAAAAGGTCGCAAGAGCGGCTCTCTCGTTCTGCAAAATCGTGATACCTGCCAATCCAACGGCGGCCATCGCGAAACCGACAGGCGTACGGAGTGCAAGCAACGCGAAAAGAACAGCGATCCCAATCAGACCAATGGTGAACGCGCTCATTGAACGATCTCTTCTTCGCTAGTGCCTGGCACGAGGTGCAAATTGTTGGTCGCGTTGAGCAGCAGCCGACCCGCGCACGACACTGCGCCCAAGGCTGCGCCAAAGGCGATAAAGCCCCAGAGAGGGGCAAAGGGAATGCCGAGTAAGGATGATCGCTCGCCATAATTGAACGCAGACACCATCGCGGTGGCTGAGCGATAGGCCAAGAGTCCAAGGACCGTCCCGGAGATCAGATCAGACATGGCCAGAACGCAGCGTTGGACGATCTTCGAGAACAAATTGTAGGCAATATCAACAGCCACGTGTCCATCGCGCCAGGTGCAATACGGCATCGCCAAAAAAATGACAGTGGCGACGCCCGCCTGCAGCAGATCGAATGCCCCAAACACCGCCGAACTGAAAAAGTACCGAAGAATGACATTGACGGCTGTCAATCCGACGAGCGAAACGAGCAAAAAGCCCGCCAGCAGAGCGAGCGCGGCATTGAGCGCCGATAGGACGGATGCAAAGCGAACCAACGTAACCTCCCTGTGCGAACTTGACCGTATGGCGCCAGAACAGCGCCATACGGTCGGATTTTTAAGGCGTTACTGGGAAATCGCGGTATAGATTTCCTGCGCGTCAAACCCCTCGGCAGCACTCACCTGGTCGAGATAATTTTCGACCATGGCCGGCAGCGGTTCAGCAAAGAGTGCCCGCTGTTCGGCGGTCAGTTCGACGATCTCGGTGTTGCCGGACGCATTGATGGCCTCGATGGCTTCCTCGCCCGACACGGTGAAGGCGTCGGCACCTTTCATGCTGAGCGCATGCTCGGTGACCTCAAGGACTTCAGCCTGAACATCTTCGGACAAGCCATCCCAGCTGTCACGATTGGCCACGACATAGAACATCGTGATGTTGCCAGGTATGTTGGTGATGACATGGCTGGCCACTTCCTGCAGACGATAGGCGTTGATCCCGTCGATGCCGATCAGAGCGCCGTCAATCACGCCGGTCTGGAGGGCATTGTAGAGATCGCCCGCCGGCATCGTCACAGGGGTCGCGCCCCATGCCTCCATAATGCCGGCCCCGATGGCCGAAGATGCGCGGATGTTGAGCCCTTCAAGATCGGCGGGTGAGCTCACGGGCCGGTTGAGGACGAGTGCCGCGGGGTTGTTGGGGAACAGAGCCATCACCTTCGTTCCCTGGAAATCGGGTTCGAACAGTTCGATGTTTTCCCAGAGCACGTCGACGGCTTCCTGGGGGGTGTCGAACAGGTTCGGCAATTCCATCAGCATGGTGCGCGGCAGCGGGAACGTGTCGCTGGCCACAAGGCCTTGGGTGACATCGGCGATGCCGTCAAGTGCACGCGTATATTGCTGAGCGGGACCCGCGCCCAATTCGCCCGAGGGAAAGACCCGGATGGTCAGTTCTCCATCGGTCGCTTCCTCAACATCCTGGGCCATTTCGAGCGCCACGCCAAGATGGAGTTCGTGGGTTGGCTGGTTGTAGTGGGCGTAGGTCCATTCTGCCGCCGAAGCCGTCGTCGTCATGGCCAGGATGGCCGCTGTGCCGAGAACTATATTCTTCATGGTTTTCCTCCTTTTGAAGTTCTGAATTATAAGTGTGGCTCTAGCGCTGTGATCCGCCGTTGGCCAAGATGTGCTGGCCGGTGATCCAGCGCGATTCCTCGCTGGCGAGAAAGGCGACGATGTCGGCGATATCGGCCGGCGTGCCGAGACGCCCGAAGGGCGAAGCCTGCTGGATGGCCTTTTGCCTCGCAGGTGGAGCGGCATCAAAGATGCCGGGCACGACCGGGCCAGGCATGACGGTGTTGACGGTGATGCCCCGTTGACCAGCTTCGAGTGCGAAGACTTCCGAGAGCGCCTTTACCGCAGCTTTGCTCGCCGCATAGACGCCAAGGTCGGGCTGTGGGTAGAGGGTCGTGCTGGACGCAATGGACACGATCCGGCCATTGTCCGAAAGCTTTGCCATTGCCTGCTGCATCATCAGAAAGACACCACGCGCATTGACGGCAAAAATTTCGTCGAAATGGGCAGTCGACAATTGACTGATCTTGGCGCGGGGGCCGGTGATGGCACCGTTATTGACCAGAATGTCGGCACGACCCCACATCTCCAAAGTCCGATCAAAGATCGCGCCAGCCGTTTCGGGCTCGGAGAGGTCGCCTGCGACAATCCCGACCGAGCGACCCTTTTGTGTGAGCGTGGACGCAAGCTCTTGGGCCTCATCCTGGGTTCCGGGACCAAAATTGACCATCACGCTGGCACCTGCCGTGGCCAGGCGCTCGACTATGGCACGCCCGATGTTGCGGGCGCCCCCCGTCACGATGGCAACTTTACCCTCAAGGCTTGCGACGTCGTTTCTTGTCATGCTGTCCCTCATTGTGCGACTGCGCTCCCGAATGGAGCATCGTGTTCGCCGCTGGCGACCGATAGGATGTGATCTGCGGTCACATCTGCCGGCTCGCCGCACCACGTTATGAAGTGATCGGGGCGGACGAGGATGAACCGGCTTTCATAGAGCGTCCGGCTGTCAGCAGCGCTGTCTTCGACAACCTCGAGTGGCAAGCCAAGCGCTTTGGCAGCATCGATCCATTGCCCGATTTCTTCCGGGAGCGCATCGAGCGCTATAAGCGTAAATCCGGTGCCGAGCCGCTCATAAACGTTCGCACCGTCCGACAGGCTTGCCGGGGTCAGATGATGGCCGGCCCGCGCGCGATGCTGGTGCATGCCCTTGGCATTGGTTACGCCGTCACCCGGTCCAAAAACCATCGGGCTGCCCTCGTAGTGGGGTTCAAAGGCGCCGACTTCTTCGGTCGCGCCGTGACGGCGGCGGTTCCACTCGTTTTCGAAAGCCTGTTTGTCCTTTTCAGGATCAAACTTTGCGAGAAAATCACCGTCGACATGGATCGACCTTTCGATGAAATCCTTTGCCGTCGACGCAAAGACAGGCTGACGCTCGTGGCTGTAGGAATCGAGCAAGTCTTCTCCACCCCACCCTTGCAGGAAGGCAGCCAGTTTCCAGCCCAGATTTCTTGCGTCTTCAAAGCCGGTGTTGATGCCATAGCCGCCATAGGGCGGATGACTGTGCGCGGCATCACCGGCAATAAAAACCCGGCCATTGCGGTATGTTTCCGACACTGCAAATCTGAGATCCCAAAAACCGATATAATCGATGTCGAGATCAAATTTTTGTCCCACGGCTCTATGAAGATAGCCGTGGAAGTCGAAATTGTCGCGATTGGTGTCTTTGGGAACCGGGGCATGAAAGAACCACGTGGTTCCCAGATCCACGCGACCGAAAAACTGCCAATACCCCTCAAGGTCGGGATGGAGGACGTTGTAGAATGATTTGTTCGGATAGCGCTTGAGCAGGTCGTGCAGCTCTGTGGAGCGAAAGACGAGCAGCACCATGAGCTTGTCGTGGTCCGAGCGCGTCTGAGCGATGCCGGCTGTTTCGCGAATACCGGACCGGCTGCCGTCACACCCCACGACAAACTGCGCGGTAATGGTCCGGGTGTCGCCCCCTTCCCGTTCGCTGATCCCGACGGTTGCACCGTTCTGGCGCTGCTCGACCGAGCTGCCGCTCCAGCCGTAAAGTACCTTCACTGACGGCAGTTCGGCGACGCGTGCACGCAGCACCGCTTCGGTCTGATATTGCGGGAGCCGCTCGTTGTCCTGATAGTAGAACGGGCGAACAAGTTCACGTTGCAGCCAGTCGTAGGTATAGGGGCTCAGAAGCGCCCCATACGTGGTCATGCCGCCGATACCGTATTCGGTGGGCACCGTGCGGGCCGACCGCAGCATCTGTTCGGCGCCCCAGAAATGGAAATGTTCCATCGTCCGCTGGGTGAGATTTTGCCCTTTCGGAACGGGCTGGGGCTGATGATAGCGCTCGACAACCACCACATCCACGCCGCGTTGCCCCAGCTCAATGGCAAGGCCAAGGCCCACCGGGCCTCCGCCTACGATCGCGACTTGCGTTGAAAGAGAGTCAGTAACAGTAACAGTCATAGTCAAACCCGAAACGGATGAAAGGAGGGTCGTCGGCGGCTAGCGCAAGCCCGCCTCGAAGTAGACGTGCTTGGTTTCAAGGAAGTCGTTGAGCCCCTCAACTCCGTGCAGTCGACCCAGACCGGATTGGCGGTACCCGCCCGTCTCGGCTTCAGCAAACAGACGCGTATGGCTGTTCAGCCAGACCGTGCCGGACCGAATGCGGCGCGATGCGCGCATCGAGAGATTGAGATCCCGAGTAAAAACGCTTGCCGCGAGCCCGAAGCTTGTTGCATTCGCCTTGGCGATTGCCTCGCTTTCGTTTCCGAACGTTTCCAGCGAGACGATGGGACCGAACAGCTCGTCCTGAACCAGAGACGACGACGTGTCCTCGATCCGAAACAAGGTGGGGGTCACAAAGCTTCCCTGGCCAAGGCTTCCCTCCAGAGCCTTTCCCCGAACGATAAGCTCGCCTTCGTCACCGGCCTGCTCGATCAGGGCAAGGACGCGCTGCTGGTTGGCCTTGTCGATCAACGAGCCCATCTGGCTCTGCGGATCGTTGCCCGGACCGGTCCGGACGGACAAATAGGCGTGTTTCATCATTTCGATGAACCGGGGCGCAATTTTTTCGTGCACCAGAAAGCGCGCGGCTGCGACGCACATCTGTCCCGCCATAACGAGGGACCCCCGGGTCAGCTCGGCGCACGCAAGATCGAGGTCGGCATCTTCAAAGATGACCGCCGGCGCCTTTCCGCCAAGCTCGAGCGACAGCCGCTTGAGGGTCGGCGCGGCCGACGCCATGATCTTGCGACCGGTCTGCGTCGAACCGGTGAAGCTGACGACGTCGACGTCGGGATGAGCCACCAGTGCACGCCCGACCTCGTCATCGACTTCGTTGACCGAATTCACAACGCCCTTGGGAAGCGACGCGCAAGCGTTGACGCACTCCATGAACCGCCCGTGCGTTACGGACGTCTGCAGGGCCGGCTTGATGACAGCCGTGCAACCGGCAGCAAGCGCGGGAGCCAGTGAGCGCGCAAGAAGCGTGATCGGCGCATTCCAGGGCACGATGATTGCAACGACACCTGCAGGCTCGCGGTGCAGCAAGGACATGACATCCGGCGCGCTTTGAAATGTGCGCCCCATCACCGTCCGGGCGAGGCCAGCGTAATACCGGATTTCGGAAATCGCGCCTGCCACTTCTCCGCGCGCTTCGGCCAGCAGTTTGCCGTTTTCGGCGACAAGCATTTCGCTCAACTGACCCGCATCGCGCTCCAGGGCCGCCGCGAGTTCGAACAGGGCGTCGGCACGCAAGCGGGGTGAATCTGCCCAATGGCCTTGCTCAAACGTCTCGCGAGCGCACGCCACCGCCTGGTCCACCAGGTCGCGATTTCCAGCCTGAAAGTGTCCGAATACGTCGCCGTTGCTGGGATCGATGCTGTCTGCCTGCGACCCTCCGTCGATCCAATTCCCGCCGATATAGGCTGCCGATACCGTCTTCATCAGCCCTCTCCCCGTGCTGTTTTCTGGCGACACGGTTACGAAAGCGGGGCATTGCTGTCAAACAAAATTTCCGTATTTGAGAATTTTGACGCCACTGCCGACCTTCCGGCCGTCAATATCTTATATGCATATTGTGCGCCGACTCGCGTACTTTCTCGCTGATCTCTTCGATTTGACCGGCGTCAAGTTGAGAGCCCAGCACGGTGACACAGACCGAAGCTACAGGGCTGCGCTTGGCATCAAGGACGGGAGCCGCAATGCCCACGACACCTGGAGTGACTTCGCCATAAGCCACGGCAAAACCATCATTCCGGATGCGACTGAAATTGCTGATAATTTCGTCTTCAGTTGCACCAAACCCCACGGCTGCGAAC
This sequence comes from Pelagibacterium luteolum, assembly GCF_900100665.1. Classification (GTDB taxonomy): domain Bacteria; phylum Pseudomonadota; class Alphaproteobacteria; order Rhizobiales; family Devosiaceae; genus Pelagibacterium; species Pelagibacterium luteolum. The sequence goes on along the minus strand of NZ_FNCS01000009.1, from coordinate 15,788 downwards.
TCATCCACACGAGATTTGACGAGCTTGGCCAGTCTGGCCTTGGGAAGATAGGCCAGGATCGAACGCCCTATGGCGCCGCGCGCCAGTGGCATAGGGCGCCCGCGGTGATAGCTGGTATTTATACCTTCGCCCGAATGTGCGGAATAAACACAGAGAATCTTTGAGCCGTACCAGCGCACCAGCAACGCATTGCCGGGACAGCATTTTGCCAAGGAATCGATCTCCGGCACGCCGTGCACCATGAGCGGATCGGAGCGCCGCAGCAAATAGTCGAGTTCGACAATGCGCGGCCCGAGGGTGAAGCCAAACCGCGAGTCGGCAACCAGCAACCCCGCGTCTTTCATGATCTTGACGTAGCGATACAGCGCCGGACGACTGTAGCCTGTAGCGGCCACGACCTCGTCGGCAGTCCAGGTGAGCTTGTCTTCACTGAAGAGATTGAGGATCGCGAGCACTTTTTCCAAACTTGTCTTGCGCTCTATCACGCCCACCTCCTTGTATGAAATCTCATATATGGATATCAAAAACATTCGTTGAGTGACAATAGTCACGTTTCAAATCAGCATAGCGGTGCGAGGACAGGCCGTGGTGGAGGATGAGTATGCAAGCGAACGTGCAATCAGGACCCGCAATTTATGGCACTTCGACGGATCGCGTTTTTACCGCAATCCAGGCCTCGCGCTGCGCGCTGCTTGTCATCGATATGCAAAATTACTTTGTGGACCTGCAATACCCCACAGCCGTTGCCGACGCCGCCGCCACTGTGCCTGCAATAAACCGCATGGCTGATTTGCTGCGAAATTCGGGCGGATGCGTCATTTGGATACGCACACTGTCCACCATGGACGATTCTCGCTGGAGCGTATTTGAAGATCACATTTTGGCGCCGCAAGCCAAGAGTTTACGACAGGCTCTCCTGCATCCCGATCATCATGCATCTCAATTGGTTAGCAATCTCGACCGCCAGCCACAGGACCTGATCGTTCACAAGACCCGGTTCAGCGCGATTGCCCCGCAGTCGTCGAATTTGCTTACAGTTTTGCAAGAACGAAACATCGAAACCGTCCTCATCGCAGGAACTGCGACCAATGTTTGTTGCGAGTCCACCGCAAAGGATGCCGCCGTGGCAAACTACAAATCGATTATGATCGAGGACTGCCTTTCCGCGCACACCGATGCCGCGCACATATACTCGCTCGCAAACTTTAAGGGCGTTTTCGGCGATGTACTTAGTGTCGATCAATGTGCAGCATCACTCCACAAGGATCGTGGATCGACGAATAGTCGACAGGTATCGACTCCGTAGTCGCGGGCTGGCCGACCGTTCTAGGGCTGGCCCAGGAATCGAGAAGCGGGCCAAAGAGATCACATTGCAGCATTTGAGCTGATCTTCACCCATTCATGGTGATGGGAGCCTCAATGAACTTGGGTACTGCAATCAAATTTCGGTGCCTCCATTATCTTCGCTATGTCCGCGGGTCGAGACTGCAACCAATCGCTTAGAGGCTACCCTCCGTGAACGACAACTTTCGGCAAACCGCAAGCGCGATCTGAACGACTGAAGTTGGGGCGCGTTGCTGACTGGCAATTTCGGGGCCGGAACCGGCCAAACCGGTTTCAGCGACGAATTGGGAAAGGCTACCGGTCCGCAGTCGGGCCCGATGTCGCCGTTGCGCGTGTGGCCAACCCGTCGCTGATGACTGGCGTAGAACGGAATTGGTCATTCACATGACTGACAGTGTCGTCGATTGTCTGACGCTCGCACCTGCATCAACCAGTTAAAACTATGAAGAGCGTTCTCACACGGCTTGCAGGATCGTTGGGTATGCGGATCGGGCGCTAAGAGCGCGAACCAGAGGCGACACTCCCCCCTTGGAAGCCTGCCGATACAAATTCAATGGCCTAAAGCAGAAGGTGCTCCATCGAAGGGTCGGCGATCACGACGAGCGGGCTTCCGTCGCGAACATTTTCGGCGAGGTGGATGACATCCTGATTGAGCATTCGTATACAGCCTGACGAAACTGCTCGACCGATGCTCCAGAACTCCGGATTGCCGTGAATGCGGTAGATGGTGTCGCGGTTGCCCTCGTGAATGTAGAGCGCACGGGCGCCGAGGGGGTTATCAAGCCCTGGGGCCATGCCGCCGTTTGCGATACTAACCGGCTCAAGTTCAGGCTGGCGCGCCACCATTTCGTTGGGGGGATTCCAGCGCGGCCATTCGCGCTTGTAGGCAATATGCCGGCCCCGCCCGGCCCAAGAGAACCCATCTCTGCCAACGCCCACGCCATACCGGGTCGCTCGCCCACCCGAGCCCACATGATAGAGATATCGGTTCGGCGTATCGACCACCACCGTGCCGGCCCTCTCGGTTGTTGGATAGTCGACTTCGGTGCGCCACCATTTGGGGTCGACCTGCGAGACGTCAACTTCCGGGATCGGAAACCGCTCGTTGGCCATGGCGTAGTACATCGGGGGTGTTGGTGGCGGAGGTGGCGGCATAACCGGTTGCGCCATCTGCGGCCGCTGAACGGTCGATGCGCACCCGGCCAGAGCCAGCGACGCCGCGCCCGCGAGAAATAAGCGACGACTGGGCAAACTTGCCTTGTCTTTCAACACAGCGATACTTTCTTGCTGTTGGCGATCTCGCCGACAGTTTGGCCATCTACCTTATGCCCAGCTTAAGGCTGCCCACATCTCTATAGTTTTTGCTCACTGCAGTGCCGCCAGTTGCTCGTTCATCAGTTCGGGCGACACTTCCCCGGGATAGGTGGCCGAAATGGTGCCGTCGGCGTCGATGAAGAGCGTTGTCGGCAATCCGCGGGAGTCATAGTGTCCAGAGGTTGACCAGTACGGATCGAGAATGACGTGCTCGAGATCTAGGTCCTGGGCGGTCAGGAACTCTTCTATTTCCGCTCGCCCCTCCCCCTGATTGACGAAGGCGAATGCGATGTCGGGATTGTCTTGTGCTGCCTGGGCAAACATTGGCATCTCGCGCACGCAGGGCGGGCACCAAGTGGCCCATAGATTGATGACAAGGGGTTCGCCCTGAAACTGGGCAAGATTGATACGCTCGCCATCGACGGTTTCGAGTGCCGTCCTTGGGAGCGGCGCACCGGACGTCTGCTGGGAGAGCAGCAGGACAAATCCCCACAGGCCGAACCCGACGACGCTCGCAGCCGCCGTGCCGGCAATAACCGGCAATCGCCGCACCTTCCAGAGCGCGACACCCAGAAGGCCCAGGATGCTGCCCCAGATATTAAAGCCGCCCTGCCAAATGTAGAGAATCCGCAGCGGCTCGGCAGCGAAACTTTCAATGTGGAAGAGGACATGGACCAACCGCGCCCCGGCCCCTCCGGCCAGGATCATGGTCAGAGCGAGATCGCCGAGGGGTCGCTTGACGACCCGTCCGGCTGCGACCATGACGATGTAGAACGCCAAGATGCCGACAATTGCGGCAAATCGTTCGACCGAAAAGAGTAGCGGGCCAAGCGCAATTGCATTCATTACAGCATTCCCGCTTCGATGGCCTTTTCACGGAAATCTGTTACGCCGATTTCGCCGATCAGGCGTGTGCCTTCGACCTCAGCAGCATTGGCGTCGACATAGAGCAGCGTGGGTGGGCCATACACCTGCAGCGCCTGCATGACCCTCTGGTCGCTAGGACTGTTCTCCGTGACATCGACCTTGATGATTGCGGTATCGTCGAGCCCGGCCAGCGCCTCCGGGCTGTCCCAGATCTCGCGTTCAATCACGGCGCAGGAAATACACCAATCGGCGGTGAAATAGACGATGCGATTCTGACCTTGGGTGCTCGCGACCGCGTCGTCGAGCCCATCAAGGCCAGCAACCGTGAGTGTCCGGGTCTCACCTCCCGAATGCACGGGCGCGATCCCTGCGAGCGGTTCGAGAGGGCTTGTAGCGCCCGTCGCTGCACCAAAGCCGAGTACACCGCCATATGCGAGGACCAACGCGCCAAGGGCGCCCCCGGCAAATCGCCAACCTGACCGTAGGGCGGGAATGAGCCAAAAGACATATATGGCCATGGCGACGGCAAGCGCGGCCCATAGAGCCACCGCCACAGCTCCGGGAAGCGCTCGCTCGAGCATCCAGACGGCGGCTGCGATGAAGACAAACCCGAAGACATGCTTGACCCGCTCCATCCAGGCGCCAGCCCGCGGAAGCGCTTTGCCGCCCACAGTCCCGAAAATGATCAGCGGAATGCCCTTGCCCATGCCCAGGGCAAACAGCGCCGCCGCTCCCAGAAAAGCATCACCGGTCTGTGCAATATAGATGAGCGCGGCGGCCAGAGGCGCAGTGACACAAGGGCCGACGATGAGAGCCGAAAGGAACCCCATGATTCCCGCGCCGGCAAAACCACCGCCGCCGCCGGAGCGTCGCGTGATTGCGGTCGTCCAGGACGAAGGCAATTGCAATTCAAATGCCCCGAACATTGAGGTTGCGAGGACAACGAACAGGACCGCAACGCCCCAAACCGCCCAGGGAGACTGCAACGCCATTTGCAGGTTTTGGCCCGACCAGGCGGCGGCGAGGCCGAGAAGGCCATAAGCGATGGCCATGCCCAGCACATAGGTTAGCGAAATCAGGAAGGCTTGTGTTGTTGAAAGTGTCTGGCCGGCCCGCGTCAGCGTACCCGCCAGGATGGGATACATGGGAAAGACGCATGGTGTGAAAGCCAGCGCAATGCCAAAGAGCAGAAATCCGCCCAAAACAAACAGCGCCCCGCCCCGCTCCGCCAGTTGGGAAAGCAATGACCCGCCGGTATCCTGTGCGATCGTGATCGGCGAGGACACTGATGCCTGATTCCCGCCTGCGAGCATGCCAAAGCCAAGATCGTCCGAGAGGCTCATCGCTGTGACATCGAGGGTGCGGTTGACCGGGGGATAGCAAATGCTGCCGTCCATACATCCCTGATACCGGATCGAAAGGGTATCGGCGTCATCGACCGGTACAACCGTGGTAAAATCATCCCAGAGGGTTTCGGTGGTGCCGAAGGTTGGGTCCTCCGTGACCTCGCCATGCGGGAGGTCCAGCGCGATTGGCTGGTCGTCAGGACCGATCACTTCGATGTGGTCCCGGTAGAGATAATAACCCTCCTCGATCTGCCAGGTCAGCGCGACACCTTCTTGCGCCGCATCTGCCGAGAGTGTGAAGGCCTCGTCGACCGGTAGCGGCATGGCCTCCTGTGCCTGCCCGAGCGTAGCGAGCAAAAGAACCGGCAGGACGAAAAGGAACCTCAATAGGGCCATGCGTTGCACTCCAGATGGGATAGGTGCCGACTCTGTGGGCGGGCGAACTTAAGCGGAGCTTAAAGGAAGCGTGACGAGCACGCGTAGGCCATTGGGTGGCGCGTTTTCTATGTCGAGACTGCCATTGGCGCGGCTGACCGCGGCGTCGGCTATGGACAGACCCAGCCCGCTTCCAAGTGGCGTTTTGTTGCGCCCGCGGAAGAAATGGTCCTTGGCCTGAGCGATATCGTCGCCGGCCATGCCGGCGCCCTCGTCAAGCACCGAAATGGCGACATGTTCAGCGCTGCGGGTGAGGGAAAAGGTTATGGTGCCATCGTGCGGCGAATGCGCGATGGCGTTTTCCACGAGATTGCGGAAGATGAGATCGAAGTCGGTTGCGGCAATGAGCAGGCCGATGCCATCAAGCCGGTCGAGGCCAGTGATCGCGACGGTCTCGGGCAGGCTCATGGAGCTCAAAAGCGTGCGCAGGCTCTGTCCAGCGTCCTTGACGACCGGCGCCGTCGCATCGGCAGCAGCTTCGACCGCGGCGATGGCGAGAAGCTGGCTCACCATGCGCGACGTCCGGTCGACGCCCGAAACGATCTGTTCAAGTGCCTTTTGCCGAACGGCTGGGTCTTCGCTGCGAATAGCAATCTGGGCCTGGGTTTTGAGACCGGTGAGAGGCGTGCGCAACTCATGAGCGGCGAAAGCTGTGAAATTGCGCTCACGCTCGCGGGCCTGGCGCACGCGGGCGAACAGTGCGTTGAGAGCGCCAAGCATGGGCCGCACCTCACGCGGACCCTCGTCCTCGATCGCGTCGAGTTCATCAGCACGTCGCCTCGCAAGATCGCCTGCAACCCGGTCGAGTGGCAGAAGGCCCCGATTGACCGCGACAAGAATCAGGCCCGCCATCAGTGGCAGCGTCAGACCGGCCGGCACAAGCAACCCCGTGATGACGTCCCCGACGAGCCGTTCGCGCAAGGCAATGCTGTCACCAACGAGAACGCGGATACCGGCTTCGGCATCGGAGATGGCGAAGACGCGCCAGCGCTCACCATCGATTTCGGTTTCGGCAAACCCGTCCTCGTGAGTGGCCAGCGCTTCTTGGGGGGCGCCGTCCGAGCGCCCCACCATGGTGCCATCGAACGACCAGAGCTGACAGGACAGTTGGCGATCATAGGGGATGTGGGAAGGCACCGGCAGCATGTCGTCGACGACACCGGCCGCGTCCGCAACCGTGATCTCACGACTGGAGACGAGCGAGGATACCATGCGCCCCGCTTCGCTCAGCCGCGCGTCGAGAACCCGCTCGACTTCGGCACGGGTGCTGAAATAGATCCATCCCACGGCCGAAAGCCAGACCAGGCTCGTTGCGACCATCAGGATGATAACGAGACGCCCCCGGATCGAGGTCATGAGCATCGCCCCATGCGATAACCCAACCCCCTGATCGTCTCGACGGCGCATCGGCCAATCTTTTGTCGCAGATAATGGATGTGCACCTCAATGGTGTTGCTTTCGACGTCCTCCTGCCAGCCATAAAGCTTTTCTTCGAGCTGGGATTTGGACTGAATGACCTCGGGCGATTGCATGAGCGCGTGAAGAACCGAGAACTCGCGACGCGAAAGCGCGACCGGTTGCTCTTTGACCTCGACCTGCATGGTGGCGGGATCGAGCGTGATGGCCTCCCAGACCAGACACGCGCTGGCGCGCCCATTGGAGCGGCGCACAAGAGCCCGCAGGCGCGCTGAAAGTTCATCAAGATCGAAGGGTTTGCCCAGATAGTCGTCTGCGCCCGCATCGAGCCCGGAAATTCGATCTGAAACCGTGTCTCGCGCGGTGAGAAGCAGGACCGCCTGATTGTCGTCTTGGGCGCGCAACTCCCGCAAAAGGTCGATGCCTGACCCGTCGGGCAACATGATATCGAGCACGACGGCCGAAAAACGACCCGCAGCAAGGGCAGCGCGTGCCTCATCCAGCGTGGCCGCGCCTTCGACCGAAAAGCCGGCAAGGTTCAGACCAGTCAAAAGACCGTCATTGAGAATGGCATCGTCTTCAACCACCAAAATGCGCACGGGATAACTCCTGTTCGGTGCGGTATCGATCTGCTTGCACAATGACAGCCTTAAGGCTGGCTTAAGTTTGCGCGCCGAGCGTCGTGACACTAGCACATGACAGGATTGCCTATGCCCAAGCAAATGACACGTCGCGACATCCATCGCCTTGCGCTTCTCGCCCCGGCCGCAGCTTTGGCAGCCTACGCCATTCCAGGCGTCGCGCAGGATACCCAACTGCCGCCCGATCTCGATGAACTTTTCGGGACACCGGACACGCCGACCTTCGGCGGACCGGACACAAACGTTACAATGGTGGCGTTTCTCGATTACAACTGTCCCTTCTGTAAACGCAGCGCCCCCCATCTCAAGGCGCTGCGCGAGAGCGATCCCAAACTCAAGGTCATGTACAAGGACTGGCCAATCCTGACAGAAGCCTCTGTCTATGGCGGTCAGGCCGCGCTTGCCGCGCACCGCAACGGGCAGTATCTCGATGCGCATGACGCCCTGATGGGGATCGAGGGTATGCGTATTCCCGAAGAGCAGATGCGTGAGGCACTCTTGGCCTCGCCTGTCGATATGGACGCCGTCGACGCAACGATCGAAACCGACGGCGACGCGTTGCTCGACCAATTGCGCCGCAACCTTGCCGAAGCCGACCAGGTCGGGATTACGGGAACGCCCGCATATTTCATCGGCCCCTATTTCATCAACGGCGCCCTCGAGCTCGCCCAGTTCCGCGAAGCCGTGGCGGCGGCCCGTGCAGAACTCGGCGTTTGATAGGTTACACCGGATGCCTTTACCAGTACGTGTTCCGCTGGAGACAACCGCTTTGACCTTGAAGGAATGAGCCAGAAATGAGTGAGTGGGACCGTCGATACGATCGCGCGGAATATCTGTTCGGTGAAGCTCCCAACGCTTTTCTGGCGAGCCAGGTCGACGGGGTAAAAGGGCGCAGGCGCGCTCTTGCCGTAGCCGATGGCGAGGGCCGGAATGGCGTATGGCTGGCCGAACAGGGCCTTGCCGTTACGGCCATAGACAGCTCGTCGGTCGCTTTGAGAAAGGCACAAGACCTCGCCAGTCGCCGCGGCGTTTCGCTGGAAACTCAGCACGTCGACATCGTCAATTATGATTGGCCCGCCGAGGCGTTCGACCTTGTTGTGGCCATCTTCATTCAGTTTGCAGGGCCTGCTCTGCGCGATGCGATGTTCAAAGGCATGATCAGGACGCTGACGTCCGGCGGCACACTACTGATGCAGGGCTACCGCCCCGAGCAGCTGACTTATGGGACAGGCGGTCCGCCGATGGTCGAAAATCTCTACACCGAAGACCTCATCCGCAACGCTTTCGCCGATCTCGACATCCTCGCCCTCACCGTTCACGACAGCTCGATTTCCGAGGGCACAGGGCATGCCGGAATGTCAGCTCTCATCAATCTCGTCGCACGCAAACGAGTATAAAAAAAGGGCCGTCCAAGCGGCCCTTCAATCGAGAATCGCGGGTTACCTACTCGGCCGCTTCGGCGTCCTTTTCGGAAATCGTCCCCCCGGTTACCGTGGCAACATAGAATGCCAGGGCCTCGATTTCTTCCTCCGAGAGCTCGGTATAGGGCTGCATGGGGCCCACCCCCAGCGTGACGGCAAGACGCACTTGATCGGTACTCGGCTGCAGATCGTCGAGGATCGGCCCGATGCCGCCTTCGGTCTCCGCATCCGCCAGCGTGTGGCAAAGACCACAGGCCGGCTCCGCATGCTCGAGAAACACCTCACGGCCAAGTTCGAGCAATTCATCGTCGGACTGGGCGAACGCGGCTGGTGCAGCAAACGCAAATGCGATTGCCGTAAACGCACCGAGGCGCGACAGGGAATGGATCATTTTTATTGTCTTTCTCTCATCTTAGCTGATCGTGACATCGACGCCCGGAGCGCGCCAGCCATTGTGGTTATAACCGGACTGGTTGGGTTCAGTAGCCTCTGGCTGCTGATTGCCTTCACTGTCGGTGGCTCGGCTGACGATCCTATAGCTTCCTGGCGCCAAATCTTTTGCGAGCACGAAGGGACGCCAAGCATACCTGCCAAGGTCGGGGGCCACGAACTGCGCATCCTCCCAGGTCTCACCATCATCGAGAGAAACCTCGACGCTATCGATGGCATTGATACCACCAAAGGCGAGCCCGGTGATCTGGTGCATTCCCGACGCGGCGTCCTCAAGTGGACCGGTGATCCAGGACTTGACCTCCATCTGCCAGACTGAAGGAAACTCGGGTGAGCCGCTTTCCCCGAGCGGGACAAGTCGATAACGCTGGCTTTGAATCAGAGCGTCCGTTTCAACCTCCGTCATCGCCACGCGCTTGATGTATTTGACGTTGTTGACGCCGGTGAAGCCGGGAACGATCATCCGCAGTGGCCCGCCATGTGCGAGCGAAATCGGTTCGCCATTCATATCCCAGGCCAGCAGGATACTGTCGAGGACATCGAGTGGAACCGAGCGTTCGACCATCACGTCAGCCGCGTTCGGGCCTTCGGGGATTTCTTCCCCACCGGTGCCAGTCACAAACTGGGCACCATCAGCGACGCCACCCATATTTTCCACCACCGTACGAAGCGGAACGCCGGTCCACAGGACGCACCCGGCCGCTCCTGTCTGCCACTGGGTGCCGCTCGTCTCATGCTCGAAAAAGGCTCTGCCATTGCCCGAGCACTGAAGCACCATGGCGACGGTTTCTACACCCATTCTTTTGAGATCGCCCACCGTTACCGAGCCCGGGTTGGCGACACCCTCAATCGAAACCTCCCAAGCGTCACGATCGGCCACGATGCTTTCATCGGGTGGCGTGACATTGTTGCGAACGTAGAGCTGATGCTCGCTGGTGATTGGCTGAACGCCGAAGACGTCGCGCTTGGTCTCGATAGTGTTGTTAGAGTGGATGATAAGCGCGTCCGCGTCTTTGAACTCCACATATTCAGGCAATGGTCCGGCGTCCGCTTCCTGAGCCGACACCCGCACCCCCGACGCCATAAGTGCAGCGGCGCCCGCTGTGCCCGCCAGCAGATGGCGACGGCGAAGATCAATTTTTTCCATGTCCGGTCCTCCTCGCCGGCTGCGCCTTCGCGCTCTGGCATGGGCTCACGACCGACAAGCACCTTCAGCCTTTCCTTGCGGCTCTCGGGCTATTCGTCTTGAGTTTCGTCGGCATCGGCATCAGCTTTTACCCCTATATCGTGCCGACAGCCCTCACCATAGAGGAATCCGCGGCCCCCGACTCCAGCCTGTCCTTCCTGCTGGTGGGCGCCGTCGTGCTCATCCCCATCATTCTGGCTTATACGGGCTACGCCTATTGGGTGTTCCGCGGCAAGATCGACCCCGAAGAGCACTATCACTGATGTCGGGTCGCCAAGTCTGTAAGCGAATCTTCTGGTTCGTGGCACTCTGGGTAGCTGGCGTTGGCGTCGTCAGCGCCATCGGGCTCGTCATACGCGCATTTCTTACGCCGTAGCAGCTAGCTATGGCGGGCAAACGATTATTCTCAAAATATCTATTGCAAAAAAATGCAATCGATCTTATATGCCTTCAGATGGCGGCGAGACCTGCGCCTAGATTGAATTTGAGGATCACTACCTATGAGCGCCCAACCTGAAGTGACCGGCTTTTTCGAAGCACGCACCTCATCAATTCAGTATGTTGTTGCAGATCCCGAAACGAAAAAGTGCGCCATCGTCGATCCGGTTCTCGACTATGACGAAAAGTCCGGCGCAACCAATACCATTGAAGCAGAAAAGATTCTGTCGTTCATCAGAGACAGGGGATACGAGGTTCAGTGGATTCTCGACACCCATCCGCACGCCGACCATTTTTCGGCCGCTCAGTACCTTAAGGATAAGACCGGGGCACCTACTGCCATCGGCGAGAAGGTCACCGACGTCCAAAAGCTCTGGAAAGACATCTACAACTGGCCTGAATTTCGCGCCGACGGCAGCCAATGGGACAAGCTGTTCGCAGAAGGCGAAACCTTCAAGGTCGGCAACATCAGCGCACATGTGATGTTCTCGCCCGGCCACACACTCGCTTCGATCACATACGTGATCGGCGATGCTGCTTTTGTCCACGACACCCTGTTCATGCCCGACGGCGGCACCGCGCGTGCCGACTTCCCCGGCGGGAGTTCCACAGCGCTTTGGAAGTCGATCCAGGACATTCTCGCGCTACCGGACGAAACCCGCATTTTCACTGGTCATGATTACCAACCTGGTGGCCGTGAGCCGAAATGGGAATCGACGGTCGCCGAGCAGAAGGCTACCAACATCCATATGTCCAAGTGCAAATCGGAAGCCGAGTTCGTGACCGTTCGCGACGCACGCGACAAGACGTTGCCCATGCCCAAGCTGATCCTTCATGCGTTGCAGATCAACACCAATGCGGGCCGGCTCCCTGAGCCCGAATCCAATGGCGAGCGGTATCTCAAGATCCCGCTTAATGCGCTCGAAGGCGCTTCATGGTGAGACGATGAGCGTCACAGAACTCTCCAAGGAAACCATCGCCATCAAGGAAAAGGCCGACGACGCTTCGGCCTTCCTGAAGAAGCTCGCTAACCGCGACAGGCTGCTGATTTGCTGCGCGCTCGTCGATGGTGAACGCTCGGTGCGCGAGCTCGAAGACTCCCTTGATCTGCGCCAGCCTGGCCTCTCCCAACAGCTGGCCGAGCTGCGCTCCGCCGACCTGATTGTCGGGCGCAAGGAAGGAAAGCAGGTCTTTTACTCTCTGGCCGATACCCGCGTCGAGCGGTTCATTTCGACCATGTACGAGCTGTTCTGCGCGTAGCGCCTTCCATCCGGAGAGCGCAATCTCAAGTCGTTTTGAGCACTTCAGTGAAGGGATCACATCATGCTCAATGTCGGAACACCTGACCGCATCATCCGCATCGTCTTGGGGCTGGCCCTCATCGCCATCCCCTTTGTTTTGGGCTGGGGGCAAGTGGCGATGATCGTATCGATCATCGTGGGTCTTGTGCTCATCGTCACCGCGCTGATGCGCTTTTGCCCGCTTTATCGCCTGTTAAATCTCTCCACGTTCAGAAAGCAGTCCTGATGACGGAATTCACACCTCTGGTCTCCCTGTTCGGCGGCGCGCTGATCGGACTCGCCGCCGTTATGCTCATGGCGTTTCATGGCCGCATCGCTGGTATGACCGGTATCGTCGCCAGCGTTATCCCGCCCCTTGGTTCAGACTGGGCATGGCGCGCTGCATTTCTCGCGGGCGCAGTTATCGCCCCAGCCCTCATCGTGGCATTTGCCGGTGGTGACGTCATCGGCTTTCATAGCCCCATGCCCGTCGAATGGCTCGTCGCCGGCGGCCTGATTGTTGGTATCGGCGTCACCTTCGGGGGCGGCTGCACCTCGGGACACGGGGTTTGCGGCATGGCACGCTTTTCCGTCCGCTCGATCGTCGCCACGCTGACCTTCATGGCGACGACCGCCGCAACCGTGTTCATTGTCCGTCACGTTCTTGGAGTGCTGTAGTGCAAAAAGTTCTCGTTGCTGGCCTTATTGGGCTTATCTTCGGTACAGGTATTGCCATCTCCGGCATGGCGAACCCGGCTAAAGTGCTAAACTTCTTCGATATTGCAGGCACTTGGGACGCTTCCCTTGCGTTCGTGATGGGCGGCGCACTCGCAGTCACTGCAATCGGTTACTTTTTCATCCTCAAGCGCCCGGCACCGGTCTTTGACAAAACTTTTCACCTGCCCACGCGTAAGGACATCGATACACCACTGCTTGCTGGCTCCGCAGTCTTCGGCATTGGCTGGGGCATCTCCGGATTCTGCCCGGGTGGTTCGATTCCCGCCCTGGGATTGGGGGAACCCGACGCTCTGATCTTCGTCGCAGCGATGGTCGGCGGCATCGTTCTGGCTCGTTTCGCCCGCAATACCCTCGGAAGTCGCGCCAGCGCGCAGAAAACCTGATCCGGCACAAGGAACTCTCTGACATGAATATAAAGACAATCGACGACCGGTTCGCAACTACCGGTCAGATCCGCCCCTCCGATATCGAGGATATCAAGTCCAAAGGCTATGTCGGTATCGTCTGTGCGCGTCCCGATAACGAAGAGGCCGGACAGCCATCCTATGCCGAAGTGTCCGCGGCTGCAGAAAAAGCGGGACTGAAGGTCGCCCACGTTCCGGTCTCCGGTCCGCTCAGCGAAGGCCAGATCATTCGGTTCGAGCAAGCTATGGCTGAAATGGACGGACCTGTGCTGGGCTATTGTCGCTCGGGTGCTCGGGCCGGCAGCCTTTACGCAACGTTCAACCGTTAGGCCGATCTCATGATTGCCAAATACGTCCCCATCCTCAATTGGGGCAGACGTTATTCTCGTGACCGGTTCGGGCGCGACCTCACCGCGGCTGTGATCGTCACGATCATGCTGATCCCACAGTCTCTGGCCTACGCTTTGCTGGCGGGTCTGCCGCCAGAGGTCGGCCTCTACGCCTCGATCTTGCCGCTGTTGGGTTATGCCATCTTCGGCTCGTCCACGTCGCTGGCGGTAGGACCCGTTGCCGTTGTCTCGCTGATGACGGCGGCGGCGGTGGGGCGCATTGCAGCGGAGGGCACGGCTGATTATGCCAGCGCCGCCATCGTTCTTGCACTGCTCTCCGGTGGGATCTTGGCTCTTATGGGGCTGTTCCGCCTCGGCTTTGTTGCCAATTTTCTTTCTCACCCCGTCATCGCCGGCTTCATCACAGCCTCCGGGCTGATCATCGCCACCAGCCAATTGGGCGGCCTGCTCGGTATACAGACGCACGGCCACGCCATGCCCGAGCTTGTGGCGTCAATCGTTGAGCATCTGGGACAGATCAACCTCTATACGCTCGCAGTCGGCATGGCGTCGCTGGCCGTGCTCGCCTGGGTCCGGCTGGACATGAAAAAACGACTCTCGAGTTGGGGTGTGCCATCTGGCATTGCCACCTTTCTGGTACGGGCGGCACCGGCGGTGGTTGTGCTCGCTGCCATAGCTGCATCTGCCGTGTTCGATCTCGGCGGCAAGGGCGTGGCGCTCGTGGGCCAGGTGCCGCAAGGCATACCACTGCTCTCGATCCCAAACGTCTCGCTTGATCTCATCACTGTGCTGATCGGCCCGGCCTTCATCATCTCGATCGTGGGCTTTGTCGAATCCATTTCCGTGGCCCAGACGCTGGCTGCTAAAAAGCGCGAACGCATCGATCCTGATCAGGAACTGGTCGGTCTGGGCGCTGCCAACATCTTCTCCGGCCTGGGCTCCGGCTATCCCGTCACCGGGGGATTTGCACGGTCGGTCGTCAATCATGACGCCGGTGCCGCAACGCCCGCTGCCGGCATCTTCACGGCCATTGGCATTGCCGTCGCCACGTTGTTGCTGACCCCCTTCCTTGCCTTGCTGCCCAAAGCAACCCTCGCCGCAACGATCGTGGTGGCCGTCTTGGCGCTGGTGGATTTCTCGATCCTGAAAAAGACCTTCACCTATTCCAAAGCCGATTTCACTGCCGTTGCGACCACCCTCTTCGTCACCCTGATCTTCGGTGTCGAGATGGGTATCTCCCTTGGCGTCGCAGCCTCGATCCTGATCTTTCTCTATCGCACCTCTAAGCCGCACACCGCAGTCGTCGGTCGAGTCCCGGGCACCGAGCACTTTCGCAATGTCCTGCGTCACGATGTGGAAACCCGCCCCGAGATCATCTCCTTGCGGGTTGATGAAAGCCTCTATTTCGCCAATGCGCGCTTTCTTGAAGACGTGATCCTAGAAAAGGTCACTGCCAACCCTGATACTCGTCACGTCATTCTGGTGTGCCCGGCGGTCAATACCATCGACATGTCGGCTCTCGAGAGTCTAGAGGCCATCAACGAACGGCTCAAAGACATGGGCATCGTTTTCCACCTCACCGAAGTGAAGGGGCCGGTCATGGATCGCCTGAAGCGCTCGGATTTCTTCGCCCATTTGACTGGGCAAGTTTTTCTTTCGCAGCACGAAGCAATTGATACCCTGAGCAAAATGCGTTCCGACAGTCGTCCAGACACCCCAATTTCGACGTCGTCCTGAGCGCTATCGTGCGCTTGCTCGATGTCCGCTTCCGGTGTGCCACAAGAGACAGGGAACGACCGAATTGGTGAAGGTTTTCGGGTGCCGGCAGGCGTACGAAAGCCCCTCATGCAGGAACCCGCGGTCGGCATGCTTTGAGCTATGGGGTTTTATGTTTTGGGGCTGCCAGGGGTTGAGCAGCTTGAGGAGCGTTTATTGGCCTGATCGGGTCGATGACGCTGCTTGCGGGCTGGACCGCAGAGCTTTTTGAGGCGTTCTGGTGTGCGCTTGTCTGACTGGGAGCGATCGCCATTCGGCATGGCGCACGCCATCCCGTTGGCCGTCGCTGGTTTGAAGAGGCCATATGGCTGAGTGAGCCATGCCGGGTCATGGTGCATTCTCGCGGTTCGTTGCCATCGTATTTGGCGGACCCCGGGGCTGG